>CAYHRZ010000131.1:0-10985 GCA_964359125.1 uncultured Klebsiella sp.
ACATGCCCTTCTTCATCTCGGTCCGCGAACACACCACGCGCGCACCCGACAGGCCCGCGTGCGCCGACACCCGGCAGGGGGCGCCGTTGAACGTGGCCCCCTCGCCCACGACGCCCGCGAACATCTCGTCGGCCACGGGGTTGTAGAGCACGCCGAGCACCGGGAACCCCCGGTGGACCAAACCGATGCTGACCACGAACTCGGGGATGCCCAGGGTGAACTCCTTGGTGCCGTCGAGCGGGTCCACGATCCAGGCGTAGTCGCGACCGAGGCGCACGGGGTCGTCGACCGACTCCTCCGAGAGCCAACCGAACTCGGGGTGGGTGTCCCGCAGGCGGGCGGCGAGGATGCGGTCACTGGCAAGGTCCGCGTCGGTCAGGGGGTTGTCGCCGCCCTTGTCTTTCAGCGTGTAGCTGTCGTTGTAGTAGCCGCGGATGGCGGCGCCGGCCTCACGGGCGGCGGCGACGGCTTCTTCGAGGAGGAGGTGCATGGGCTTCCGCGAGCCGCGCCGCATATCCCGCGGCCCGGCGACGGGGACACGGCTAGCTGGGCCCACCGTGCGCCCCTCCGCGATGTTCACCCTGGCTCTCGTGGCGGCCATCCCGGTGCTCCCGGCCCTGGAGGCCGGGGCGCACTGGTACATGGACAACCCCTCCCACCTGCTCGAGGTGCAGGCCCTCGCCGACGCGGGTGGCATCGGTCTCTTCACCTTCACCGACCGCGCGGACCTGGGCATGCCCGTTGGGCAAGTGAGCGCGCCCCTGCCCTGGACGGCGCTGGCGTGGCTGGCCCGCGCTGGGCTCCCGCCGGCGCTCGGCAACGCCCTCGCCATCGTGCTCAGCAACGTGCTGTTCGCGCTGGCGGTGTCGCGACTGAGCCTGCGCCTGCACGCCCGGGACGACGTGGCCTGGATCGCCGGCGCGCTGGCCGCCGCCTTCGCGGGTGACGTGTACGGAATCGGGGGCACGGCCGGGGGCATGTGGCCCTACCGCCTGGCCAACGCCCTGGTGATCTTCGCGCTGGCGCGGCGACCAGGGCCCACGGCAGCCACCCTGCTCGGCGCGACCTTCTGGTGCCACACGCTGTCGGCCACGGTGGGTGTGCTGGCCCTCGTCGTCTCCGCCCTGGCCGCCGGCTGGCGCACCCGATCGCTCCCCCTCCACCACCTGGCCACCGGGGCGCTGGCGGTGGGCCTGGGCGCGGGGGTGTGGGTTCCCCTGCTGGACCCGGCCCTCCACGACTTCGGCGGGGCGCACCCCTACCGCTGGGGTGAGATCCCCTTGGCCCTGGGCTTCCCGCTTTCTCCCTTTGCTTTCCCGCGAGGCAGCGTGCTCCTCGGCGGCTGGGTTTCGGGGGCGGCCTGGGCAGGGGTGATGGGCGCGGCCGTGCTGGGCACGGCCCGGTCCCGCGGCGCGCCGCCCGGGGGCAGCGCCGCGCTCGCACTGCTCGTGGCCCTGGGCCTGGTCGAACTCGGCGTGCTCTCCCCCTCGCTCGGCGGGCCCTCCCCGTTCGGTCCCGTCCCCTTCCGGCTCCACGCCTTCTTCCACGTCTTCTTGGCCCTGCTCGCGGCGCGAGGCCTCCGCGCCCTCGCCGACTGGGCCCTTGCCCGCGTGCAGACGCACGACGACCCACGCCCGCTGGCGATCACCGGGGCGATGCTCCCCACGCTCGCGCTCACGGGCGTGCCCCTGCTCCTCGCGCTGTCGACCAGCCGCGCGGGCACCCAACAAATGGCGATCCCCGACGACCCAGACCTCGTCACCGCCTACCTCGAGGCGTCCCGGGGCGACCGCCAGGTCTACGTGCACGACACCTTCGCCAACCCGGGCGCCCCCGCCGGGATGTACTGGTCGCACCCGGGCGGCCTGCTGGCGGCCCGGCACGGCGGACGAGTGCTGGGCTCGTGGTACGGCATCAGCCCATCGCCCGTCACCCGCGTGTCGCGATCGGAAGACATGTTCTTCACCGGCATGTCGCGACGCAAGCCGCGCGAGGACTTCGTGGACGAGGCGCTCGACCGACTCGACGCCTGGGGCGTGGGCGCCGTGCTCACGTGGGACGGCGAGGTGGTGGGCTGGCTGGACGGGCAGCGCGGCTTCAGCATGACGTCGCGCCACGGGGTGTGGACCGTCCTCACCCGCGAAGAGCTGCCCCCCGCGAAGCCTGGTCGCCTGCGGCTGGCGGGGAACGCGTGGTGGTCCGCCCCCGGGGGCACCACGGTGTCGACCGAAAAAGCCACTGGCTTGCTGACGGTGGACGGGCCGGGCTCGCCTTCGATGGTGGACGAGGCCGCCCCATGGCGCCTCGCCAGCCTCGGCGCGCTGGCACTTCTCGCCTTCTACGCCGCTAGCGCAACCTACCGACCCAGAGGCCGCGGCCGTTCCCCAGCCCCGACGGGTTGAACGTCACGTCGAGGCCGGCGTCGTGCAGCGCCGCGCGCATCGTCTCGGGGGGACAGAACCACAGCTCGTGCACGTCGACGAAGCGCTCCACCGGGCCGTCTCTAGGCACGACCAGCCAGTGCATCGGCATCACGGCGACGTCGCCCCGGCGCTCGGCCACGCAGGCGCGGGCCAGGTGGAGGTCCGGCGAGGTGTAGGTCTGCATCGAGGGCCGGCCGACGGCGTAGGCCTCGGCCGGGATCCACGGCTCCACGATCACCGTCCCCCCCGTCCGGACGGCCGCAGCCATCGCCACGCAGGCCCGCCGCAGTCGTGCCTCGTCGAGCAGGTAGCCCACCGACGAGAACAAGCAGACGACAGCGTCGTAGGGCTCCGGGACCACGAGTTCGCACATGTCGACGGACCACAACGCCGTCGTCGGCAACTTCGCCCGCGCAACCGCGAGCATGCCCTCGTTGAGGTCGCAGCCCGCCACGTCGAACCACGCCGAGAGCGGCGCCAGGTAGGCGCCCGTGCCGCAGGCGACTTCCAGCAGTCGCGCGCCGTCGGCCAGGCCGGCGTCGTGGAGCAACGCCCGCACCTGCGCCGCTTCCCCGGCGTAGTCCTTCCAGTGGTAGATCGCGTCGTACAACGCCGCGCGGTCAGTATACATCCGAGACATTCGGGACCCCGTGCGACGCCTACTCCTTGTATTGCATCACCACGCCACCGTCGCCGCCACCCCAGGCGTTCACGCCCGACACCCCGTGCACCGCGTAGAGGTTCTGGTTGGTGTCGGTGGCGCGGAGGCGCCACTTGCTGCCGTCGTACTTCAGCGAGGTGCCGGTGTTGCCCACGGCGATCACGCTGTTGGCGCTGTCGACGAATACGGCGTTGAGCGAGTTGCTGGTGTCGCTGGCCGGGTTGGACCAGTCGCCGCCGTCCCAGTGCAAGAGGGCGCCGAGGTCGCCCACCGCCCAGATGTCGGAGCCGCTAGACCCGTCGACCCCGCGCAGGTTGGCCGACTTCCCCGTGTCGCTGGTGGCCCAGTTGCCGTCCGCGTCGCGACGCATGGCCACGCCCTCGTTGCCCACGGCCATGGCGCCGCTGCCCCAAGCGTACACCGCGTTCATCGTGACCGGGGGCGCCTCCTCGTAGGTCCAGCCGGCTCCGTCCCAGTGGTGGATGCCGTTGTCGCCGACCACGAAGAGATCCGACATGGACGAGCCGTCGATGTCGAGGTTGTCGCGACTACCGATGTAGTGGACCGTCCACACGCCGGCCTGGTAGGTGGCGACGTAGCCAGCGTCGCAAGCGATGGCGAGCTCGAGCGTGCTGTCGGCCCCGTTGGCCCACAGCCCGTTGACGTCGAGTCCGGAGATCTCGGCGGGGAGCGAGAACGCCACCCAGGGGTCGGAGGCCGAGCCGACGAAGGCCTGGCCGCGGCTGGTGACGACGTACACGCCGGAGCCCGAGGAGTACAGCCCGCGGACGGTCAGTGGCTCGTCGAGCTTGTACTTGGTCCAGAGGATTTCCTCTTCTTCCACCTCCTCGCCGGTCTCGGAGGTATCCTCCGGCGCGGTCGAGTCGTCGGTACCGCTGTCGGCCGTGCTGTCGGTGGAGGGGGCGGCGCTGAGCCCGCAGGCGAGCAGCGACATTGTCATGGGGATCGCGAGAATGGGAACACTCCGGGTGCCTGGGCACGGGAGTTTAGACCCCCCAGCGCCGGGAGACAAGCGACACCCGCTCACCGGGCCCGCTGCCGCACCAGCACGACGAGGTCCGCGAGCCCGTCGCCGTCGAGATCGCCGACCGCGAATCGCTTGCCGGTCTCGAGAAAAGCACGGTCCTCTCGGAGCACGGCCCACTCGTCGGCCCCCGCGAACAACTGCTCGTTCCACGAGGAGAGGGGCCCGTGGAAGGCGAAGAGTGCGCCGGACTGCCGGGTGCCGTCGGCCTGGTTCTCGCCCGGCGCGCCGACGAACAACTCGTCGAGCCCGTCGCCGTCGACGTCGCCGCAGGCGATCGACGCGCCAAGTCGCGCATCGGTCGACGCGCCGCGGATCACGTGGGCGTAGGCGAAACCCAGGCCGCTGGACTGGATATTGCTGCCCCGGTACACGTAGGCGGCCCCGAGCCCCGCGCTGGCCCCGGGCGCGCCCACCACCAACTCCGGCAGCCCGTCGCCGTCGAGTTCGCAGGCGGCCAGGGTGGAGCCGAAGTACTCGGGCGTGTCCACCTCGCCGGCGGCGCGGCCGTACACCGTCCACGAGGGCGCGCCATCGAGGATGTCGTCGTTGGACCACAACGTCACATTGCCCTCGGCCTCGACGTCCCCCGCGCCGGTGCCGAAGGGGGCGCCGACGGCGAGGGTCGCGTTGCCGCCCAGCAGCGCACTGGTGCAGAGGACGGCGTTGCCGAAGAGGGCGCCCGGGGTGCTCCCCGCCACGCGGCGGAGCGCGCTGGTATCCACCGCCGCCTCGGTGTAGCCCCCCACGTACACCGCGCCGGCGATGTCGCCCTCCCAGGGCGCGGTGGCCGCCCACTCGGGGACGCCGTCGCCGTCGATGTCGCCGCAGGCCGCCACCAGCGAGCCGAATCGACCCTGGGTCACGACGCCCGCTACCTGGGCCGCCCCGCCGCCGAGCCGTTCCACCAGCCCCGTGCCGGGGCCGTCGGGTCCCACGTCGTGGTCCGGCGCGCCCACGATCACCCGCCCCTCGCCCGCGTCGACCGCGGCGCCGTAGCGCGCCTCGATATCGCCGGTGGCCACCACCACGCCGCCGCCCGCGCTGAAGTCGTCGATGGTGTAGCGCCGCACCTCGCCCACGGCGGGCACGCCCACCACCAGCGCGCCGCCGCGGATGGCCAGCGACCAGTCGTGGTCGTCGTCGGTGGCACCTTCCACCACGGCGGTGCCGTCTGCGGGACTGCGCTCCCCCGACACGAAGCTGGCGCCGGGATGCAGCACCAGGTCCGCCGCCGGGAAGGTGGTGCCTGCCTCGTCGTCGGGACAGCCAGCGAGGCCGAGGATCAGCGGGGCGGCGTGCACGGTGGGCTCGCACCTAGTAGCATCTGCGGCATGTCGCGTGTCTACACCGTGATCCTCGGCGGCGGGCGAGGGAGCCGCCTGTCCCCCCTCACCCGGCACCGCGCCAAGCCCGCCGTCCCCATCGGCGGCAAGTACCGGCTGATCGACATCACGCTGAGCAACGCGATCAACTCCGGCTTCCGCGACATCGCGGTGCTCACGCAGTTCAACAGCGCCTCGCTCAACGCCCACATCGCGCGCACCTACCGCTTCGACATCTTCGGCCAGGGCCAGGTGGATGTGCTCGCGGCCGAGCAGACCGACGACACCACCGACTGGTTCCAGGGCACCGCCGACGCCGTCCGCAAGCAGTTCCGCCGGTTGGCGGCCGGCCGCGTGGAGCACGTGATGATCCTCAGCGGCGACCACCTCTACCGCATGGACTACCGCGAGATCTTCCAGCGCCACGTGATGAGCCAGGCCGACGCCACGGTCTCCGTGATCAAGGTGCCGCGCGCGGAGGTGACGGGCCTCGGCGTGCTCTACGCCGATGCCGAGGGACAAGTCCGGAAGTTCCGCGAGAAGCCCAAGGCCGACGAAGACATCACCGAGGTGTTGCCGCCCCAGCGCCTCCGCGACGCCTGGGGACTCGGCGAAGCCGACTACCTCGTCAACATGGGCGTGTACCTCTTCCGCCTGGACGCGCTGCGCGAGGCGCTGGCGGACCCGGCAAATCTCGACTTCGGCAAGGACATCCTCCCGAGGATGGTGGCCGAGCGCAAGGTCGTGGCCCACTACTTCGACGGCTACTGGCGAGACATCGGGACGATCGGCAGTTTCTACGAGGCCAACCTCGCGCTCACCGACGAGAACCCGCCGTTCCGCTTCCACCTGAGCGGGGCGCCGATCTACACCCGGCAACGTTTCCTTCCCGCCACCAAGTTCCTCGACGCGAAGGTGTCGCGGAGCATCGTGAGCGACGGCAACATCCTCTTCGGCAGCGAGGTGCACCGCAGCGTGATCGGCATCCGCAGCCGCGTGCAGCGGGGCGCGGTGGTGCGCGACAGCTACCTCATGGGCGCCGACTACTACGAGGACGACGACGTCCGCGCGAACAACGCCACCCTCGGCGTGATCCCCATCGGCATCGGGCAGGGCACGGTGGTGGAGCGGGCGATCATCGACAAGAACGCCCGCATCGGCGAGGGCTGCGTGATCCGCGGCGCGCCGGAACGCGCCGACGAGGAGCATGAGAACTGGTTCGTGCGCGACGGGATCGTCATCGTCCCCAAGGACGCGACCATCCCGCCCGGGACCGTCGTCTAGGGCGTGGACGCGGCGCCGCCCACGTGGTGGTCGCGCCTGGCCACCGTGCTCGACCACCCCGGCTTGCGACGGAAGGCCGCGCTGGGGGCGATGGTCCTGGCCACCCCGTCGTTGTCGATGCGCTGGGCGGCCGACGACTGGCTGCAGCGCGCGAAGTTGCTGGGCAACGTGCCCGGGGTGGCGACGGAGAGGGGCCTGCTGTGGGATCTCTTCGCCTTCTTCCCGCGCGACCCGGACTACTTCCACGAGCTCCTCGTGGAGGGGGTCCTGCCCTGGTGGACGGACCCGGAGATCACCGCCGCCTTCATGCGCCCGGTGGCCGCGCTGACCCACGTCCTGGACTACGCCGTCGCGCCCCACTCGGCGCTGTTCCAGCACGCACACTCCATCCTCTGGCTGGGCCTAGCCGTCCTCGCCGTGGGCGCCTTCTTTCGCGCCTGGCTCGGCGTGGGGCGAGCAGCGGCGCTGGCGACGCTGTGCTTCGCCCTCGACGACAGCCACGCCTGGCCCGTGGGCTGGTTGGCGAACCGCAACGCGCTGGTAGCGGCGACATTCGGCGCACTCGGGTTGTACTTGCACCTCCGCGGGCACCGGTGGACAGGGGCCATCGCCCTGTGCCTAGGCCTCTTCTCTGCCGAGATGGGCACCGGCGCAGTGACGACGCTGGTGGGGATCGAACTGTTCGCGATCGGAAGTGTCGCGACACGGTTTCGTCGACTCGTGCCCGCCGCCCTCGCCTCGATGCTCTGGGCGACGGCGTGGGTGGTCGGCGACTTCGGTGTCCACAACTCCGGCCTGTACCTCGACCCGTTGCAGCGGCCCCTGGCCTACCTCGCCGCCCTGCCGGAGCGGAGCGCGGCGATGCTGGCAACCCAGTGGCTCAACGCCCCGCTCGACTTCTGGATGGTGCTGCCGCCGTTGGGCGCCGCCGCAGTGGCGTCGGCGCTGTTCGCGCTCACGACGTTCCTCGTGTTTCCCGTGCTGCACCCGGTCCTCGGCACGCCCCTCGGGAAACAGGCCCTGGCCGCCTCGCTGCTCTCGGTAGTCCCGGTCGCGGCGGGCTTCCCGATGGACCGGATGGTCATGTTCATCAGCCTGGGGGCCTTCGCCCTGCTCGGGATGGCGGTGCAGGCGCGGCTGGCGGGCGAAGCTCACCACCCGCGGCGGGTCGCGACGCTCGCGACCCTCCACCTCCCGGTCGCCGCCACGATGTTCGTGGCCAAGGTGGCGACCCTGGGCCCGATGTTCTCGATGTTCGAGAACGGCACGTCCGTCTTGCCCCGGGAGGGGTCGCTTCGCGAACGCGACCTGGTGATCCTCGGCGGCATGGAGGTGATGACCGCGCACCTGCCGATGTCGCGCGTGTTGCAGGGGCTCCCCGCGCCCAGGCGACAGGCGCTGCTGGTGCCCGCTGGCGGCGCGTTCACCGTCACGCGGGAGGGTGCCAACATCCTGCGGGTGGACAGCGAGTCGGGCCTCTTCCGGGGCACCAGCGAGAAGTTATGTCGCGACAAGTCGATGTTCACCGGCGACGCGGTGGACCTCGGCTGGTACCAGGTGGAGGTGCTGGCCGACCGGGATGGACACCCGACCACGTTGCGGTACAGCTTCGACCGCGACCTCGACGACCCCAGCTTCTTGTGGGCGAACTACCGCCTCTTCGGCATGGAGCTGACCGGGCCGCCCGTCCTCGGGCAGCGCCAGTGGCACGGCGGCCCGGCCGCGCCCTGAGCTTCGGGTATTTCGAGCGCGATGAATCGCGCGGCCAGGGGTCGAGGGACAACCCGCCCGAGCCGGGACGGCGCTAGATCCTCGCCTTCCCCCGCTCGCGGGGGAAGGTGGCGAAGCCGGATGGGGGCAGCACCAGGTTGTACCCGGCCGCCGGCTCCGGCGTGAGTTCCGGATGCCCCATCCCGGCCAACCTCGCCCGCGCTAGCTGCCGCAGCAGCTCAGCGTGTACACCACGGTGTCGGTGCCCTTGTTGCCCGCGCAGTCCGTGACGGTGAGCGTGAAGGTGTAGTCGGTCTCCTTGCACTCGCCCGGCTCGTCGGGGGCAAGCGTGGGGAACGTCACGTCGGTCGACAGCGAAGTCGAGCTGTCGATCGTGGGGCCGGAGGGCGACACCGTCCACTTGTAGGTCATGGTGTCGCCATCGGCGTCGGTGGCGGTGGCGGCGGTCCCGATGGTCTCGGTCACCCGGTCGCAGCTGTCGCACTCGTAGCCGTAGCCGCTCTCTACGCAGTCGGCGGAGTCGCCCCCCACGCTCGTGTCGCGGCCGGCGTTGACGCTGGGCGAGCTGCCGCCGGTGTAGTCGTTGGTCTTGCCGTCGCAGTCGTCGTCGTAGGACGTCCCGCAGGTCTCGCTCTGGCCCGGGTTGATGTCGGCGTCGCGGTCGTCACAGTCGCCGGTCCGCGTGGAGTAGCCGGCGGTGTCTTCGCAGCCGCACACCTCCTCGTCGCTGCCGTAGCCGTCGCCGTCGCTGTCTTCGTACATGTCGACGCAGTCGCTGGCGTTGTCGTCGATCTTGCCGTCGCAGTCGTCGTCTTTGCCGTTGCACTTCTCGGTGGTGCTGGTGTGCACGCTCTTGTCGTCGTCGTTGCAGTCTTCGCAGGCGGGGTAGCCGTCCTTGTCGTCATCGGCGTAGGCGGTGCTGCCGTCGCAGTTGTAGTCGTTGTCGTCGGTGCAGTCTTTCTCGGGCGCACCCGGGTAGTACTTGGCGTCGTTGTCCTTGCAGTCGCCGTCGCGGGTGGCGTAGCCGTCGCCGGCCTCGCAAGCTTCCTCGGCGTCACCGTCGCCATAGCCGTCGCCGTCGTTGTCCTCGTAGACGTCGATCAACAGGCCCTCGTCGACCTCGCCGTCGCAGTTGTCGTCGAAACCGTTGCAGCGCTCGGTGGCGCCCGGGTAGGCGTTGGGATCGCCCGGGTCGCAGTCGCTTCCGTCGGGGGTGCCGTCGCCATCGCGATCACCAGCAGTGCCGTTGTTCTCAGACGACGTGTCGTCTTTACCGGGCTCTTCGCCCAGCAAACCAGTACAACCGAGGGTGACGAACACGAGGGTGGGGACGAGGTATCGCATGGCGGCGCGGCTAAGATGCCCGCGAGATCGTGCAACCGCTACACCCAGATTTGCCCTGTCAACAAGTGTTGGCGAACGCCTACTTCGACAACACTTCCACGCTGAAGTGGCGTGTGAACCCCGTGGGAATCCAGACGTCGACTAGGTAGTGCCCGGGAGCGATGCCGTCGAGGCGCATTGTCGCAAAGGGCCCGATCGTGCCCAGCTTTTGCCCGCTCACCGTGACTTCGCCCCACTGGCTCATCGGGTTGGTGAACACCAGTTGGCCCTTGCCCGGCGCGTCGAGCACGGTCTCCCCCGCGGGACGACTCGCCGCAGGCTTCAGCATCGGCACCGTCTGGGCCGGGTCCACGTAGAGCCGCTCCAGGCCCGCGAACGGCGGCAGGGTGTACTGCGGGTCCGTCACGAAGGTGGTGACGTGGTTTTCGGCCAGGGCCACGGACAAGAACAGGCTGAGCATCGTGACGTCCTAGGGGCTCACGCCCGAGTAGCTGGTGAGCTCCCGGGCAACGATGACCGAGCCATCGTCGGTGTTGGTGTTGACCTCGGCCACCAGCCCCAGGCCCTCCACGTACCACAGTTCCTGGACGCCGTTGATCGTCTGACCCAGGGTGGAGATCGTGGTGCTGTAGGTGTTGGTGATCTTGTAGGCGTCGTGGGAACTCCCATCGTACAAGGTGATCTTCTCGAAGCCGCCATCGACAAAGGTGCCCGACGTGTCTGCCGTCATCGCACCGAAGCTCGGATCCGTCATGTCGGCGGTGTCGTTGTAGGTCCAGGACCCCGCCCCGCCCACCTCGTAGTCGGGCGGGAACACCTTCCGCGGCGGGTTGATCTCGGCGTAGGGCGCCGCCATCGGGCTGCCGTAGGCGATGATCGACATGTCCCACTCGGCGATGTAGAGGCCGTCGCCGGCGCTGCCCGAGCAGGTGACGTAGATCTCGCCGTCCCAGCCGCTGCCATTACCGTCGGCGCTGTCGATGTAGACCCAGGCCTTCTCGCTGCTCGCGGTGTAGCCCGTGCCGTAGGCCTCCTGGTAGCCGGTGCCCGCGTTGCCGGTGCCGCCCACCACGTCGTACACCGTCATGTTGTACTCGCGGTAGTAGTTCGGCTCGTGCACCGCGAACCAGTTGCTCTCGCACAGGTCCGCGTCGGCGTCGGAGTCGGTGTCC
>CAYHRZ010000132.1:0-10949 GCA_964359125.1 uncultured Klebsiella sp.
GATCTGCTCCCGGGTGAGCGACTTGTCTAGGATGTCGATGGTGCGTTCCGACGCCGACTCGATACCGAGGATCAACTTACGGAAGCCCGCCTTCTTCATGAGGTGGACGTTCTTCTCGGTGAAGTAGTCGAACCGGAAGTTGCAGTCGAAGACCACCTTCTCGTTGATCTTCCGGTCGATCATCTCGTTGCAGAGGCGAATGAGCCAGTTGCCGGTGGGTAGGGCGCCGGTGTCGTCGAAGATGTTCTTGGCCCCGTGCCGCTCGATGAGCATTTCCATCTCGGTGGCGAGGTGCTCGGGGGAGACCGTCGAGAACTTCGGGTAGGTCACCGTCCAGGAGCAGAAGGTACACTTGCCATAGGGGCAGTCGCGACCCGCCATCGTCCACATGAACGGCAGTCTGTATTTCCACTTTTCAAAGTAGAGGTGCGCGTTGGTGAGGTCGCGATCCATGTACGGCAGCGATTCGAGGCTGTACTGCGACTTGTACGGCGCACCCTCCACGACGGTCCCGTCGTCGTTCTTGCTCCAGATGCCGCTCTCGAGCGCCTTGCCCTCGCTGAGGAACCACACGATGGATCGCAGCGAGAAGTCGTAGTCCCCGCCAGTGATGCAAAAGTCGACCTTGGACTCTTCCAGCGTTTCACGCGGGTTCCCGGCGATGTGGTCGCCAAAGAGCACGACCTTGGTGCCGGGCACCATGCCCTTGATGCGGTCCACGATCTTCCAGTGGGTGCGGACCACCGGGGACTTCGTTTCCATCGCCACCAGGTCTGGCTTGAAGTCGTCGACGATCCGGTCGAACTGCGACCACGACTTGCGCTCGGCGATGCAGTCCACCCACACCACCTCGTGGCCCATGCTGCGGATGAGCGTGGCCGCCGACGCGGGGATACACGGGTAGAGGTAACTCGGTTCGGTGAACCACTGGAACTGGCGGTTCTGCGTGAGCATGGCCGAGCCCTTGGCCGACTCGATGGGCGGGTAACAGACCAGGACACGCATCACGGACTCACGGAGGGGTGCACCTTGCCCCGTGCACAAGCCGCCGTCAATCGAGATCGTCGGCCCGGTAGCGGCGATCGCGTGTGGGCAGGTGAGGGGAGCGCCGCGATACGGGGTGCCGATGCGTGATCGGGTCCACGGCGCCGGCTTCTCCTACGACGTCCGCATCGGCTTCCACGAGTACGAGCGGCACATCCGCCAGCGCATCGTGATCGACTGGGAGGCCGAGACCGACTGGCGCGAGGCGGCCGCGCAGGATCGCGCCCGCGAGTTGGTCGACTACTACGAGGCGAACCTCGCCATCGGTGCCCGGGTGCAGGGCCGGGAGTACCGGCTGATCGAGACCCTCGCCGAAGACGTGGCCCGGCTGCTCGTCAGCGACTTCCCGGTGGACCGGGTGCGGGTGAAGGTCACCAAGGCCCCGTTCGACATGCCCAACGTCGGCAGCGTGGCGGTCGAGTGCTGGCGCTCCCGGGAGGACTTCGGGGTGCCCCCGCGATGAAGGTGGTGTCGAACACCGCCATTTCACTGGACGGGCGCATCGCCACCGCAGCCTACGAGCACCAGGCCATCGGCACCGCCACGGATCGCCGCTACATGAGCGTGCTGCGTGCCCGTGCCGACGCGGTGCTGGTGGGCGGGCGCACTTTCCGGAACTGGCCGTTGCCGCTGGTGCCCGACGAGGGCGACATCGCGCAGCTTCGTCGGGAACAGTTCTTCGACCACGACGTGCCCCCGCTCCTGGAGCGCCGGTGGGTGAACGCGGTCGTGACGCGGGGCGACGACATCGCGCCGCGTCGCGACGACCCCCGCGTGGAGCGGGTGTTCTACCGTCCGAGTCCCGGGGCCGCAGGGCTCAAGGGGGTGCTCGCGGACCTCGGGCGCCGCGGCGTCGAGACTTGCTTGTTGGAGTGCGGCGGTGACCTGCTCGCCCAGTTCCTGGCCGCGAGGCTCGTCCACGAAGTGTACGTGACGGTGTGCCCCGTGGTGCTCGGTGGCCGGGGCGCCCCCTCGCTGGTCGACGGCGAGGGTTTTTCGCACGCGCGGGCGCCGCGCCTCCGCCTCCTGCACGCGGTGCCGGTGGGGGGTGAGGTGTACTGCCGGTACGCGGTGGTGTGAGTAGTCGGCGTCCGGCGCGATGAATCGCGCCACCGCGCCCGGGAGCCACCGCGCCCGGGAGCCACCACGCCGGGGGGCGACGCTAGGGAGTCACGGTCGGCGCGACCCACCGCGCGCCCGCGGCCGACACCGGGGCCTCGGCCGTGGAGAGCACCGCCGCCGTCTCGTCGAGCCGGGCTTGGGTCACCACGCCGAGGCCCTCGGTACCGAGCACGTAGGACTTCTGGCGCTCGAAGATGCAGTCAAGCCGGTCCGGCGTCATCTCGGGGTTGAGCTTGGCGATCTCGTTGTGGGCGGGGCCGGGGTTCGCCATGTAGGACTTCCACCCCGCGAGGGTAGCGGCCGCGAAGTCGGCCACCCAGGGTTGCGCCGCGTCGGCGCCGCGCACCACGGCCAGGGCAGCGTAGGGGTTCCAGCCCACGTCGCGGGCGGGGAGGAAGCGCGTGGCGAAGCCCTTGTCCTCCGCCTGGCAGGGTTCGCTGGTGACGTAGGCTTGCTGGGCGAGGGCGGGGTTGGCCGCGAAGGCCCCCAGCGTCCCGGTGGTGGGCACCATCTGCACCCGCTGGTCCCACCCCATCTTGGCCCACAGCGTCGTCTGGAAGGGCGAGCCTGCCTCGATCGCGACCGGTCCGCTCACCTCGGCGAAGGTCGCCGGGCCGGGGTTGTGGACGAGCAGGCCGACCGGGCTGTCCTGGAGCGCGGCGTACAAGGCGACGGCGTCGAGGCCCTTGCCCCGCCGCAGGAGCAGGTCGTCGGCGCCCGAGATCGCCACGTCGACCTGCCCGGCCGCGAGCATCTCGAGCACCGGCACGCCCGGACCCCCCGGGAGCAGCTCCACGGCGAGCCCGGCGCGCTTGTAGTCGCCGCCCCTGACCGCCTGGAAGTACCCGCCGAACTCCGGCTCGGCGTACCAGTTGAGCGCGACCTTGACCGCCCGCGCCGGCGCGGGTGGCGTGGCGGCCGCCGTGGGCGCGGGGTCCGGGTCGGCGGAGCAGGCGAGGAAGAGGGCGAGCATGCCCGCCCGCTAACCGCCGCGGGGAGGCTACCGGCGCGCCCAGTGCCCAGGTTGCCAGTAGCCGTAGCGGTCGTGGTAGCCGTCGATCCACACCCACCCGTGGCGGTGCACGGGGCGCCAGTAGCCGGGGTGGTGCACGCCGCGGTGGTCGACGTAGTTCGCCACCCAGGCGTGACCGGGACGGGCGCTGCCCAGCGACACGCTGACCGCCGGGAGGTGGATCGACACCGATGCACGGGACTTGGCGAGGGCGCTCCCCGAGAAGAGCAGGATGCTGGTGAGGAGTAGGGGCTTGACGAGGGACATTGTTTCCTCCTGTGCTGCTGGAACGAGTGCCGGGCGGCATCCATTCAGCCACGTCGCCCACCGGCCCGGGTGATAGGGGCTGTCGCCATGCAACTGCCCTTGATCGACGCCGACATCGCGCGCGCGCAGTGGCTACCCCCGTCGTTCTACGGCTCGCCGCCGGTGGCCTTGCTGGACCGAGAGCGCGTGTTCGCCCGGGCCTGGCACACGGTCGACGCCCCCGGCGCCGAGCCGGGGCAACTGGTGCCCTTCACCCTGCTCCCCGGCTCCCTCGACGAGAGCTTGCTCTGGTCGGTTTCCGCGCAAGGCGTGTCGCGACTGCTCTCCAACGTGTGCACCCACCGGGGCGCGGTGCTCTGCCCGTCGTCCCGGCGCGCCGTGTCGGGGTTCGCCTGCCCCTACCATGGCCGGGTGTTCGACCTGGACGGCCGCTGTCGCGACCACGCGGGCATGGGGCGAGACCGCGAGCCCGGCTGGGACCTGCCAGAGCTTGCCGGCCCCGACCGCGTCCGCCACCTCGGACCGGTCACCTTCGTGCGCCTGCCCGGCGGCGCGTCGCCCGGGCCAGACTTCGGCGCGGTGGAGACGCGCGTCGGTCACCTGCTCCGCGAGCCCCACCACGAGGACGTCGAGGGTCGGGCGGTGTACGATATCGACGCCAACTGGGCCCTGTACGTGGAGAATTACCTCGAGGGGTTTCACGTGCGCTGGGTTCACCCCTCGCTGTCGCGACAGCTCGACGCCGAGGCCTACCGTTACGACCTGTTCGCGGGCGGGAGTGTGCAGGTGGGCGCATCGTCCACGGGCGAGGGTGCCTTCGCGCTCGACGCGGGCCATCCCGACGCGGACTTGGCGGTCACCGCCTGGTACTTCCACCTCTTCCCCAACACCTTCCTCAACGTGTACCGCTGGGGACTCTCGGTCAACGTGGTGGAACCCCGGGGGCCCGACCGCGCGCGGGTGCGGTACCGTCGCTTCGTGCGGGACGTCGCCGCGCTCGGCGAGGGGCCCGGGAGCAACCTGCACGACGTGGAGCTGGAAGACGACGCGATCGTCGCCAGCGTCGCGCAGGGATTGCGGTCGCGGCTGGCGCGGCCGGGGCGCTACAGCCTCGTGCACGAGCGGGCCGTGCACCACTTCCACAGGATGTACCTGGAAGCGCTGGGCTCAGCCTGAACGACAACGGGCACCGGGGGTGGTGCGCGTCATGCGGAAACTCGAGCCCGCCGGGTCGTTGCGCAGGGCGGGGTTCTGCACGAAGATGCGGTTGCTGGCCCCCAGCGTGCGCTGCTGCAGGTCGCGGATCTCGGCGCCGCCGCTGATCTCGTCGTTGCCGCGTACCCAGCCGTCGAGCACGGCCGTGGCCGTTTGCACCTGGTACACCTCGATCGTGCCGAAGATGGGCACGAGGAGGTGGATGGTCGCGGCGGCCTTGCCGTCGCCGTCCCAGTCGGTCACGCCCGGGGCGTCGATGGCCTGCGGCAAGACGGTCGCCTGCTGGGGATCGAAGCCGATGGCAAGGGGACGCAGGTCCATGTACGCGCGCGTCCGGCCCTCGACCGTGGACAGTTCCAGCGGGTAGGTCTTGTCGGGGATAGCGTCGACGAAGGCCTGGGGGAAGCGGGTTTGCGCCAGGGCTGGACGGGTCTCCGCCGTCAGGCCGCAGGTGTCGTGGGTGACGACGTAGCCGTCGCCCTCCCGGCGGACCTCGGCCACCATCCACTGGTGGCTCACGATGGTGGTGGTGCCGAGGAACGACACGTTGGCCAGCGTCGCCACGTCGAGCGCGAGATCCCAGGTGCCCGACAGGTCGGGCTGGCCGAGGGCCAGGGCGGTGAGCACCAGCATGGGGCGCGAGTAACCGCCCGGGCGAGTTAGCCGCCGCACCCCGAGGATCGCATGGAAGACCACGAGAAGGGCCGCGAGGCCTTCGCCGACGAGGACAGCTACCGCCTGCACGCCCTGCGCCACTCCACGGCGCACGTGATGGCGGAGGCCATCAGCAAGGTATTCCCGGGCGCGAAGTTTGCGTTCGGCCCGCCGGTGGAGGACGGTTTCTACTACGACGTCGACGTGTCGCGACCGATCACCGAGGGCGACCTCGAGGCCATCGAGGGCGAGATGAAGGCGGTCGTCAAGCGCAACACGCCGTTCGTGCGTCGCAACGTGGATCACGCAGAGGCGGCGTCGATTTTCGCGGATCAACCGTATAAGCTGGAGCACATCGTCAACCTGCAGGGCCCCCTCGGCACCTTCGACCAGGGTGGCTTCACGGACCTCTGCAACGGGCCCCACGTGCCGCGCACCGGCAACTGCAAGCACTTCAAGCTGATGAAGGTGTCGGGCGCCTACTGGAAGGGCGACGCGTCGCGACCGATGTTGCAGCGCGTGTACGGGACGGTGTGGCCCACCCGGGAGGCCCTGGACCAGTACCTCTTCCGCTTGGAAGAGGCGAAGAAGCGGGACCACCGCAAGTTGGGCCAGCAGATGGGCCTGTTCATGAACCACGAGTGGGCGCCCGGCGCGATCTTCTGGCTTCCCAAGGGGGAAGTCCTGTACCACCAGTTGGCCGAGGCCATGCGCGGCATGCTCCTGGCCGAGGGCTACGTGGCGGTCCGCACGCCGATGTTGTTCGAGAAGGGCCTGTGGGAGACCAGCGGGCACTGGGCGCACTACCGCGACAACATGTTCCGGATCGAGAAGCAGGAGGAAGGGGAGGACGAGGGCCGGACCTACGCGCTCAAGGCGATGAACTGCCCGAGTCACATGCTGATCTTCCGCAGCACGCGCCGGAGCTACCGCGAGTTGCCGATGCGCCTGCACGACCAGGGGGTCTTGCACCGCGACGAGGTGAAGGGCGCCCTGGGCGGCCTCACCCGCGTGCGGCAGTTCGCGCAGGACGACGCGCACCTCTTCTGTGCCGAGGAGCAGATCGAGGGCGAGGTGACGGCGCTCATCGGCCTTGTCAACCGGGTCTACGGGGCCCTGGGCCTGGGTTACAAGGCGAAGTTGTCGACCCGTCCCGCCGACAAGTTGGGCGACGACGCGCTCTGGGACCGGGCGGAGGCCGCGTTGGAGAACGCGCTACGGGCGAACGACCTGGCGTGGACGGTCAATGCCGGCGACGGCGCCTTCTACGGGCCGAAGATCGACTTCGACGTGATCGACGCCCTCGGGCGGCCCTGGCAGTGCGCCACGATCCAGGTGGACTACCAGATGCCGCTGCGGTTCGAGCTCTCCTACGTGGGCGCCGACAACGCGCCGCACACCCCGGTGGTGGTGCACCGCGCCATCTTCGGCAGCTTCGAGCGGTTCATCGGCATCTTGATCGAGCACTTCGCCGGCCAGTTCCCCATGTGGCTGGCGCCCGAGCAGGTGCGGGTGATGACGGTCTCCGAGAAGTCGGTGGACTGGGGGCGGGAGGTGGCGGAAACCCTGCGCGCGGCGGGGATCCGGGTCGTCTTCGACGATGGCGACGAGAAGATCGGCGCCAAGATCCGGGAAGCCCACGGGGCGCGGCCGGTGTACCAGGCCGTGGTCGGCGAGCGGGACCGCGACCAGCGGACCGTGAGCGTCAAGGGCCGCGACAGCGACCTGGGCGCCCTGGAACTGCCCACGTTCGTGGCGCGTTGCGTGGCCGAGGCGCGGCCGCCCTTCGGCGGCTAGCCGCGTAGCTGCGCGAGGTTCCGGCTGAGGAAGCTACGCTGGGCAGGGCTCATGCGCGCCCGCGGACGGACCCGCTGCACCATCGCCTGGGCGCTCGGCAGGTCGTCGGCGATGCCCTCGGCCAGGAGCACGCCTACCACCACGGCCACGGAGCGACCGTGGCCGTAGGCACAGTGCACCAGCACGTCGAGGCCCTCGCGCCGCCAGGCCACCGCTTGCGTCACGGCCTCGCGGTAGGCCTCGGGGCGCGGCGCCGCGCCGTCGAGCATCGGGATGCAGCGGTAGCGCGCGGCTTCTCCACGCCGAGGCATCTCGGCGGTGAGGTCGAGTTGGGCGAAGCCCGGCGCGCCCCGGCGCGGCCAGGCGCCCACCCAGAGGCCCGGCACCACTTCCTGCCGCTCCAACAACCCCCCCCGTTGGGCTGCGGCCGCGACGGCGCGGGCGAAGGCGACGTAGGGCCAGAGCACGACCTGGGCCGCGCGGTGTTTGAGCAGCAGGCTGGGGCGCTGGAGCAAGTAGGCCAGCGCGGCGACCGCAGTCGACACCCCGCACCAGGCGAAGAACCAGCCGATCCACCACGGCAGTTTCGCCGCGAGGTACAGCTCGCCGGCGGCGATGCTCCCGATGACCAGCGACTCGAGCACGGCACGAGTGTAGCCTCGCCGCTCGCCGCTCGCGCCTCGACGGGGCCATACTTGTGGTCGCGTTGGCGCCCTCGCGTGGGGAGTGCGATGCGACTACGTTGCCGGCGGGAGCGGCCATGCCTGAGCTTCGCGTCGTGCAGGACGGCTTGTGGTGCGTGGACCACCGCGACTTCTCGGTCGGCGGCCTCGCGCTGGGCACGCGCACGACGCTCGTGCGCCGGCCCGGCGGCGGCCTCGCCTGTTTCTCCCCGGGACCTCTCACCCCGGCTCACCTGGGCGAGATCCGCGCCGTGGGCGAGGTCACCGACGTGGTCATCCCCAACCAACTGCACAACTTGTTCACCGAGAACGCGGCCGCCGCCTTCCCCAGCGCCAAGGTGTACGCGGTGGCATCGATCCGTCGTAAGCGACCCGCGCTTCGGATCGACGAGGAGCTCGGTGACCGTGTGCCGGCAGCGCTGGCCGACACCTTCGACATGCTGCCGCTCGACGGGGCGCGCGTGGTCGACGAGCGGGTGTTCTTCCACCCGCCGAGCAAGACGGCGCTCGGGGTCGACGTCGCCTTCAACATTCGCAACGCCACCGGCTTTTTCCGCTTCGCCATGTGGCTCAACGACGCCAACGACAAGCTGTGCATGACTCGCCTGGGCAAGGCCCAGTACCTCGACGACCACGCCGCGGCGGCCCGTTCGGTCGACAGGATCTGCGACGCCTGGGACTTCGACCGCCTCGTGGTCTCCCACGGCGAGGTGTACGAGGGGGGCGCGCGGGAAGCGCTGCGGGAGGCCTACGGCTTCGGGCGTGCGTAGCCGCGGGATAGCTTCGCCGCCGGGGGGGTAGAGGTGAACCCGAGGCTGCGGACGTTCTTCGTGTGGCTGGTGATCTTCCTGGGCCTGTGCGCCCTGGGGCTCATCGGCGTGGTGGGTAGCTTCCTCGACTCCGACCTCTTCTACGACCTGCAGCCGCTCGTCCTGGTGCTGCTCGCCGTGGTCGTCTTGCTCGCCGGGCTGGCATGGTGGGGGCGACGCGTCCAGGCCCAGGGCACCATGGGCAACGCCGCCGAGTTTCGCAAGAATCGCGCTCGACTCTTGTTGCCGAACGCTGAAAAAACGCGTTTCTCGGACGTCGGCGGCGCCGCCGAGGCCAAGCAGGTCCTCGGCGACGCGGTGGCGTGGCTACGCGACCCGAGTCGGTGGGAGGAGGCTGGGGTGCGTGCCCCGCGGGGCATCCTCCTGGAGGGACCGCCGGGCAACGGAAAAACCCTCCTGGCGCGGGCCGTGGCCGGCGAGGCCGGCGTGCGGTTCATCGTGGCCTCGGCCACCGACTTCGTGGAGTTGTTCGTGGGCATTGGCGCGGCGCGGGTTCGGGACCTCTTCGAGACCGCAGTCAAGAGCTCGCCCTGCGTCGTCTTCATCGACGAACTCGACGCGGTGGGGCGGCGCCGCGGCGCGGGCGTGGGCCTCAACAACGACGAGCGCGAGCACACCCTGAACCAGTTGTTGCTGCAGCTCGATGGCTTCGACCGGCAGGGGCGCTTCGTGGTGCTCGCCGCCACCAACCGGGCCGACGTGCTCGACCCGGCGCTCTTGCGTCCCGGGCGTTTCGACCTGCGCATCCGGGTGGGGGAGCCCGCCGAGGCGGACCGCGTGGAGATCCTCGGCGTGCACGCGCGCGGCCGCAAGCTGGAGGGGGTGGACCTCGCGGCCCTGGCCTCGGCGACCGCGGGGTGGTCGGGCGCCTCGCTCGAACGGCTCGTGAACGAGGCCACGCTCCGCGCGCTGCGACGCACGCCCACCGGCCCGGTGACGGTGTGCCCGGCCGACTTCGATGCCGCGCTGGCCGCGGAGCGCCGCGCCGCCCGGCACCAGAGCGCCCTCGACCTGGTGCTGATCGAGTCGATGAGCCAGGTGGCCGAGCCGAGCGGCCCGGCCCGAGGCATCTTCACCCTCAGCGACGGCACGACGCTGGTGGGCGCGGTGCTCTGGGCCACGCCGGAACTGCTGAAGCTGGCGGTCGACGGCGAGGCGGAGCCCCGCGCGATCAGCCGGGCGCAGGTGGTGAGCGTGCGGATGGCGCCTGCCCCCGAGACGATCCCTTCCCGGGCCCCGGCGGCCGTCCCTCCCGACGATTCTATACTCACGACGGAGCCCGAGAGCCAGGCATGATGAACTTCCTCGACCCGGTGCTGCTCTCCGGGATCCTGTTGTTGTGGATTTCCCTCTCGGTGCACGAGTGGGCGCACGCCCGAGCTGCCTACGCGCTGGGTGACGACACGGCGAAGATGCTCGGCCGAATGACGCTCGACCCCCTCGCGCACATCGACTGGATCGGCACGTTCCTGCTGCCGCTCCTGGGTGTCCCCTTCGGCTGGGCCAAGCCCGTGCCCATCAATCCCACCCGCTTCCGCCGGGGGGTCAACATGGACTACGGGATGATGCTCACGGCGGCTGCTGGGCCGGCCTCGAACGTGGTCCTCGCGGCGGTGTTCCTAGCCACCTTCGGCCTGATCTGGCGCGTCGCGCCGGGGCTCGCCGAGGGCATGACCGGCGAGGTCGTCGCCCGCGGCATGCTGCTGAACGTGATGCTCGCCATCTTCAACATCCTGCCGATCCCGCCGCTCGACGGCAGCCGAGTGGCCGCCTACGTGATGCCCGACGCGCTCAAGCCGTTCTGGTACAGCATCGAGCGGGCCGGCATCATGGTGCCGTTCCTCTTCATGTTCGGCCTGCGCATGGTGGGCATCGACTTGTTCTACCCATTCCAGATGGCCGCAATCGACCTGCTCCGGGCGGTCATCCCGGGGTGAGGGCGCCGTTGGGGGCCAGGTCCACGTGGATCACGCCCTCGGCGTCGCGCCGAGCGGGATCGAAGCCGTGCCGGAGGAGCGCGGCCTCGACGGCGTCGAGTTGGGACGGGTCGAGGGAACGGCCGATCACGAGGAGGTCGGTGAAGCCCGCCTCGGCGGCCTGGGCCGCTCCCGCCTCGAGGGAGGGCGGGGGTGCGCCGCGTCGCGGGACTGCCCCCCTCGGGCCGGGCCGCGGCGGCAGCGACCCTGGACCCGCCGCGCCGCCGTCGGCCGCTGCGCCCTCCCGGGCCACCGCCTCCAGGGCCAGGAGCAGGGGCAGGGCGCCGTGCGCGGGCGCACGCTCCAGGGTGTCACCGAGCGGGCGACCGTGCCAGATCGGTCCGAGCAG
>CAYHRZ010000133.1:0-10792 GCA_964359125.1 uncultured Klebsiella sp.
GAAGGTGGCGCGCCACGCCCCGAGGCCGAGCACCCAGGAGAGGACCCACGTCGACGCGAGGGATCCGACCGTGAAGTTCGTGGCCCAGGCGCCCATCACCTTGCCGCGCTCGTGCTGGTGGAACCACGCGGCCATGGTGCCGACGTTGCCGGACCAGCCGGTGGCCTGGGCGAGGCCGTTCACCGCCACCAGCCCCGCGAGCACCCAGAAGTTCAGGGTGATCCCCATCAGTAGGGTCACGATGATCGAGAGGCCCATGCCGAGCAGCACGTTGAAGCGGGGACCGAGCTTGGTGCCCATTCCCCCGGCCAGAAACTGCCCGATGGCGTAGGCGATGAGGTACGCGGCACCGATGTTGCCCAGGTCGGTGGCGGTGAAACCCCCCTCCGTGCCGATGCTCGACTTGGCCACGCTCCAGGGCTTGCGGCAGAAGTAGAAGCCGACGTAGCTCAGCCAGGTGGCGGCGAAGATCTTGGTGCGCCACGAGCGGTGGGCGGCAGACAGCGGGGTGGACATCGGCGCAGAGTAGCGCACCGGGAGACGGCGTTACCCGGACCGCCCCCGCGGGCAAGCGTGTCGGGCCCGCCGGTGCGTCACACCAGTTCTTCGGCAGGCCACCGTTTCACGAGGTTCCCGTTCGGTCGCCCGTCGAAGGCCACCTCCGGGTAGGATCGCCGGTGCTGGTAGGTACAAACTGGGTTGTTGTTGGCGATGAACAGACTGTCGCCCGGCGCCCAACGGTGCACATAGGCGCCGGAGAGGCGTTCCACCTCGCGGAAGTAACTACGGGCGTCGGCGGCGGGCAGTTCGCGACGGACCAGGCGGTTCAGCAGGCCCTGGACGTGGTCGGCCTCGTCGCGGGGTGCCCGGGCCAGTTCGTCCGCGTCGAGTGCGTGCAACTCCGGCCGGTGGCGGAGCGCGCGGGGCAGGGCCCGGACCATCGCCGCGAGGAGCGCCGGGAAGGGTGCAACCGCCGTGGCCACGTTCCGGGGCACGTCCTGGAACGGGAAGCGAATCTCCACCACCCGCGGCTTGGTGGGGCCAGCACAGCCGTCGTGGTGGAAGAACTCCCCCGGGGAAAGTTTGCCGGGGCTGGAGCGGCCGCGCACGGGGCGGTAGCTCACGTGTTCCGAGCGGACGCCGCGAAGGACCACGAAGCCCTCGCGGTCGACGCGATCGAAGAACGCCGCCCGGGCGCTCGGCGACAGCAGGGTGTCGTGGAGGTCGGGGGCGCTGGGGTCTGGGCGCGGCGCAGCGGTGTGTTGCACGCGGTCACCTACTCCGCGCCGGCTCCGACTGCGGCGACACGCCCCGTCGTGAGTGCGGGAATGACACCCAAGCCGGTGTTTTCCTGACACCGGGGGACCCTAAGCGGCAGAAAACCGTACAAGTCGCGCCGGCGCCGCTGCTGTCGCCTGCGGCGTGAACGGGACAAGGCTGCTTTTTCTCGAGGCGGCGCCGCGTGACGCGCCGGAGTTGGTGGAGTTGTCAGGTTTTCTCCGGCTTAGGGTCGGCACCTGTCCGGTTTTGGTGGGCTTGGGTGTCGCTACGGGTGTCGCGACAACATCGGAGTTAGGCACCTTCGACGCCTCGGCGCCCGAACAGCCCGGCAACCCGCGCCCAGGCCCGCCCCGGCACCCCCGTGTGCATGGCGCCCACCAGGACCAGGCCCACCACTCCGCCGACCGCGAGGTCGCACCCCACCGTCAGCAGGCCTCGCGCGGCCGCCGGAGCGTTGTCGACCAGCGCCTCCACCGCGTGGTGCAGCGGCACAACACCGTGCAGCACGATCTGCCCGCCCACGAGCAACATCGCCACCGTGCCGATCACCGAGATGGTGCGCATCATGCCCGGCGCCGCCCGGAGGATGCCGCGCCCCAGTCCGGCTTTCCAGCCCTCGCGGCGCGCCAGGAACTCGCCGAGGTCGTCGACCTTCACCAGCGCTCCAACCAGGCCATACACCCCCACCGTCATCACCAGCGAGATCGCGTAGAGCACCCCCACCTGGCTGGGCAGCGGTTCCTTCGCCACTTGCCCCAGCGTGATCGCGATGATCTCCGCGGAGAGCACGAAGTCGGTGCGGATCGCGCCCGCGGTCCGCGCCGCCTCGTAGGCCTCGGGGTCGGTGGGGGCCTCCGGGTCGCCCTCGGCCGACTTTTTGCCCTTGTGGAGCACCTTCTCCACGCCTTCAAAGCACAGAAAGGCCCCGCCAGCCATCAAGAGCGGCGTGATCGACCAGGGCGCGATGGCGTTGAGCACCAGGGCCCCCGGCGCCAGCAGCACGCCCTTGTTGAACAACGACCCCTTGGCGACCGCCCAGATCATCGGCAGCTCGCGGTCCCGGCGGATGCCCACCGCCTGCTCCGCCGTCACCGCCATGTCGTCGGTGACGATGCCGCTGGTCTTCTTCGCGGCGGTGCCCGCGAGGGTGGCCACGTCGTCGGCGACGCTGGCGATGTCGTCGAGCAGGGCGATGAGACCGTGGACAGGCAAGGGGTGGGCTCCGGTGGCGCTGCCGACTAAGGCCGCCCCCCGCCCATTTCAAGGCGGCGCTCGCGTTAGCCTGCCGCGCCGATGAAGCTCAGCGCCACCACGTCTCTGCCGTTTTCGACCCGGGTGGCCGCCGCGTGTGCCGCCGACGCCGGAGGCTCCCCCGTCTCGTCGGAATTTCGCGCCAGGCGCTGGGAAGTGTGATACAGTAGGTTCTAGGGCTCCATCTCGGGGCTCCATCTCGGGGCTCCATCTCGGGGCTCCATCTCGGGGCTCCATCCAGCGGAGCGCCACGTGCCATTTCGATCTCGAGTCGTCGCCATCGTACTTTGTCGTGAAGTCAAGATGTTCACCGACAGCACCGGTACCTACAAGGTGCTGGAACTTCCGGCTGCGGAGCTCCAGGATCTCCTGCCCCACGCAGAGTCCCTGTCCCTGGAGTGGCTGCTTGACCAGGTCGCCACGAACGAGATCGACTGGAACATCGACGCCATCACCGGGTGGAACCGCGACAACGAGGCGGCGGCGGTTGCGTTCTTCAGCCCCAACGACCAGACGGCGGCCGGACCCCAGGTGGCCGCGCCCGCCAACTTCACCTCCGCGAGCTGGCGCCGGCACGTTCGGCTTCAGCTCAAGTGGCGACTTCACACCGGTGTCAGCGTGCCAAAGGAGGGTCGCCTCAGCGCCATCCTCTACGTCACGCTGAAGGGTCAGTAGGGTTGGTTCGGCCCCTCGTCGTCGCGGTCGACGCGCGCCGCCCGGGGCGCTCGGAGGGGCCGGGGCGCGGGCGAATCGCACCCGACCCGTTTGCGACCTCTGCGCCGACGGGTTGTGGATGCGAGGGCTCGGCTGCCGCGGGCACGTCCCCTCGTCAGGGCCCGTCGGTGCGCGTGGCGCGCCCGGGTGCCGCGGCGGGTGCCGGTGGGGCGGGTACCGCAGGGCCGGTCTCCCCGCGAGGGCTCTGGACGTTGACGTCGCTGCTCCGGCCAGACGGGCGAGTTCGCGGTTCGCCCGCGGCGCTGCGCGCCGCGGCGATGTCCGCGCTCGTGGAGATGGTGCCATCGCCCGCGGAGCGAGAGCGCCTGCTGGGCGCGGGGCGTCGCGCGGTGCGGTTCGAGCCCGGCCTGGCGCGCGCCGGCGCCGACCTGGGGACCGGGGCGGCTCCTAGCGCGGCACCCGCCGGCCTGGACCGGTCAGCGATCTCGGCCCGACTTCGCGGCCTGGCGAGCGAGGTGGGCTACGACGGCCTGGCTCGCCTGGCCGACGGGACGGAGCGGCAGCAGGTGAGCGCAGACGTCTCGGCCGAGTGCCTCGGCTGCGCGTTCTGGTTCGCCCTCGCCGCGGCGCTAGCCGCCGGGGGGCAGCTCGCGGCGGCGGCCATGGCCCTCGCGGTGGGGCTGGCCTGCATGGCGGTGTGGTGCCCGGAGACTGACTACGAGGTCGTGCCCGGCGAGTCCCCGACGGAATGGGACGACGAGGTGGAGACCGTCGACTGCCCCGACCTCGATGACTGCGAACCGGTGGTAGTCGCGATGGCGCCATCGGACTCGACCGACTTCGTGAACGAGGTGCCGGAGGACACCGACCGGTACGCCTACTGCGGCGACTTCGCGGAGGTGCAGGGGCTGGTGTTCTCGAAGGCCGACGCCGCGGCCCGCGTGGGCGACCTCGCCCAGGTAAACGGCGAGCACTACACCTGGTTCAGTGCTCCGGCCGCGCTAACCACCTTCTGGTCGAGCCCGAACTGGGCCTTCGACCACCCCTCGTGCTCCTGGTTGTACATGGCGGTGGGCTACGACGCGGCCAACCCCCTCCCTAGTTTTCTAGACTGCCGGCCCCCGGTCGGGTTTGATCGGGACTTCTACCCATATTCCTTCGCCGTCTCGGCGCTCATGCCTTACGCGGCCTACGAGGTGGTGTCGGTCGACGAGCCTGTCCACGAAGTCGACGCGAACCGCGATGGCATCCCCGAGAACACGGTCGCTTGCGTGCGGATCCTGCGGGTCCGCTACTGGGTGGGGCTGATGAACCACTTCTCGGTGTTCCTGACGCCCGACAACACGCGGAACGAGAACCCCCCCGACCGTCGCTTCACCACCGCCGACCTCCCCGCCTCAGCGTGGGACAACACACCGGGAGCGGTGTACGACCGCGGCGAGCTCGCTACGCTGTACACCCAGGTGATGCGAAGCTCTCGGGTCACGCTGTCCTGGGAACAGGGTGGGCGCGTGCGTTCGAGTTCCCGCCGGTACTCCTGTCGGCCCGACGAGGATCTCACGGCCTACGGGCTCTCCTACCGCGACGGCCAAGGCGGCCCGTCCCCGCTCTGCTTCTCCGACCCCGAGGTGTGGGAGCAGGACAACGGTAACGACGCCGACGGCGACACCGACCGTGCGGGCGACATGGTGTCGTACCTGGGCAACGTTGTGTGGGGCGACGCCTGCCTGGTGGTGCCGCGTAGCGGCTACGACTACGATGCCACAATCAAAAACGGCTTCGAGGCGGTGTTCGGGCGTCACGTGAAGCTCACCTTCACGGCGGCCTACTACGGGCCCCTCGGGGAAGGAGCCGGCGGTGCGAACCCCGATGGTGGCGATCACCCGATCCAGATCAAGCGGTACTTCTGCCTCCGTGCCCGGGACCTGCAGCGAACTTGGCAGGTCTACGACACCGTCTCGAAGCTGCGCGGCACGCCGGAGGGGGCCTGGCTGTTCCGCTCGTTCGACGCTGCCCGGCTCGGCGACGCCGCGTCGAAGGGCTTCGACCAGGAACTGGCGTGCGAGCGCGAGCACAAGTTCTGAGTGCCCGCCGCCCGGCGCGGCAGGGTGCGCGCCTCGCCGCCGCGTGTGCCGTGCTGGTCTACGCGGGTTGCGGCGCGTGGTCGGAGCGGCCGCCCGGCTCGGCCGCCTGGGAACCGCCGGTCGCAGACTCTGCCGGCACCGGCGATTCCCCGCAAGACACCGGGCCGGAGGCCCCCGACACCGGGGTTCCCTTCCCTTGCGACGAGGGCGCCGGGACAACTATTCGCCAGCCAGCCCAGCGCAGTTATCTCGTTACCGAGCCTCGAATACCGTGGTTTCCCGCTGGCGCCGTCGTTTCCACGGAGGCGGAGGCCAACCTCCTCGTCATGTACGGGGGACAGTGGCCCGGGGACGTGGAGCCCGGGGAGCCCTTCTGGAGCGTCCTGTTCGGGTACGACGCGACCACCGGCGAGCGACGATTTGAAGCACATTCAAAGCGGCTCGAGTGGGAACGGCCCGACGAGATCCACGTCGATGGCGACGGCATCGCGACGCTGCTCACGGGCATCGACTACAACGTCAACACGGGCGAGGCCCGCCTGGTCTCGCGATACGCCCACGACGGCGCGGTTGTCGGCACGCTGACCGGGCCGGACGATCGGCGCGGCTCGACCGCGTGGTTTGCCGATTACCTGGCCGTTGGCTACCCCGACTGGCAGGCGGGCGCGCACCTTGGGGCCATCGTCGTTTACCCGGGTCCGCTCGTCGGCGAGATGGGGATCGAGTCGGCGGCGTTCTTGCACGTCACGCTGTGGGAGGGCGGCGAGTTGGGCTACTTCACCAACGTCGGCGACGCCGACGGCGACGGCATCGACGACGTCACCTTGATCGTGAACCAGAACTACTTCGTGACGGGTACGGATCTCCTCGTCGACGGGGGTGTGGGCAACGGCTTGAGTGTGCACGTCGACGGTGGCGGCGGTAACGTCGTCGCGGCCGGCGACCTCTCGGGCGACGGACTCGCCGACTGGACCTCGATTGACATCGACATCTACGGTCACGGCACGCTCTCGGTGGTCGAGGGGCCGTCTCTGGTGATGTCGGCTAGGATCCGCGACCTGGATCCCGATCGCCTGGACTACATGCTCCTGAACCTGGGCTCGGTGGGCGACCTCGACGGCAACGGCCACGACACCATCGTCGTGGCGGCGGAGAACCCCTACCCGGAGTCCCACGAGGTGTTCCTGCTCGACGGTCCGCTCTGCGGGGTCGTAGATGTCCGGCGAGACGGGTGGCGCTTCGTCGACGGCGTCGGCGCGCCGGGCATTTTTCCTGCGGCGGTGGCCGACCACAGCATGCTCCTTGCGGGCGACGCCGAAGCCTTCATGCTCCACTGGTGAGCGCGCCCCTGCAGGGGCGCCGCCCCCCGCCATTTTCAAGGCCGCCCCCGCGTTAGCCTGCCGCGCCGATGAAGCTCAGCGCCACCATTCGCGGCAGCACCTGGAGCTTCGGCAGCGTGCGCGAGGTGCTCGCCAAGGCCAACCCGCCGAAGTCGGGCGACGACCTCGCGGGGGTGAGCGCCCGGGACCCCGTGGAGCGGGTGGCGGCCCGGGCGGTGTTGTCGCAACTCACGCTCGCTGAGCTGCGCGAGCACCCCGTCGTCCCCTACGAGATCGACGCCCTCACCCGGCTGGTGGAGGACAGCCTGGACGGCTCGGCCTTCGCCGCCGTCAAGCACCTCTCCGTGGGCCAGTTCCGCGAGTGGTTGCTCGACAACCGCACCACCGGCGAGCGCATTCGCAGCGTCTCCCCGGGTTTGACGCCGGAGATGGCCGCTGCGGTGTGCAAGCTGATGTCGAACCTCGACCTCCTGGTCGCGGGCCAGAAGTGCGAGGTGGTGGTGCGCTGCAACAACACCCTGGGCCTGCCGGGACGATTCTCCTCGCGCTTGCAGCCCAACCACCCCACCGACGACGTGCAGGGGATCTTGTTCTCCGCCCGCGAGGGCTTGTCGTACGGTTGTGGCGACGCGGTGATCGGCGTGAACCCCGCCACCGACACGCCCGAGTCCACCGCCGAGATCCTCCGTGAACTCGGTGCGCTCACGACGCGGAACGAGGTGCCCACGCAGAACTGCGTGCTGTCCCACGTGACCGTGCAGATGAAGGCCTTGGACCTCGACTGTCCCATGGACCTGATGTTCCAGTCCTTCGCGGGCACCGAGGCGGGCAACACCGCCTTCGGCATCAGCGTGGCGCTGATGGACGAGGCCCACGACAAGATGAGCCGCCTGCGCTCCTCGCGCGGCCCCAACTTCATGTACTTCGAGACCGGGCAGGGCAACGCGCTCTCCTCCGACGCCCACCACGGCGCCGACCAGGTCACGCTGGAAGCGCGCTGTTACGGCTTCGCCCGGCGCTACAAACCCTTCCTGGTCAACACCGTCGTCGGCTTCATCGGCCCCGAGTACCTGGAAACCGGTCCGCAGATCACCCGCGCCGCCCTGGAAGATCACTTCATGGGCAAGCTGATGGGGATCCCCATGGGTTGCGACGCCTGTTTCACCTACCACGCGAGCATGTCGCAAGACGAGTTGGAATCGTTGAAGGTGCTCCTCGGTGCCGCAGGTTGTACCTACCTGATGTCGCTGCCGGTGGGCGACGACATCATGCTCAACTACCAGTCCACGTCGTTCCACGACATCCCGAGCGTGCGCGGCCTGCTCGACAAGCGCCCCACGCCGGAGTTCCACGCCTGGCTCCACAGCCGCGAGATCATGGTGGGGTCGCGACCCGGACCACGCTTCGGCGACCCCGCGGTTTTGCGGTGAGCGAACTTTCCCGCACCCGGTCGCTGGTGGCGCAACTCCGCCGTGAGCTCGGCGAGGCGGCTCCGCTGCCGCCCTGCGCGCGGCCCGAGCCGATTCCGCTCCCGCCGGTCCGCGTTTTCCCCACGCCGGCGCGTCGATCGCCTCTCGCCGACGCTGCTGCGGCGCACACCACGGCCCTGGTGGGCATCGGCCACGTGGGCACCCGCTACGCCACCGACGTCGTCTTGCAGTTCCAGGCGGAGCTGGCGGTGGCGCACGCGGCGGTGGCCGCGGAACTGCCCGCCGACTGGGCCGCGGCGAAGGGCTTCGTGTCTCTTTGCTCGCGGGTCGGTTCCCACCGCGAGTTCCTCTTGCGCCCCGACCTGGGGCGTCGACTCTCCGAGCAGAGTCTCGCCTCCTGGACAGAACTGTCCAAGAAAGACGTGGATATCCAGCCGATTCTGGCCGACGGGCTGAGCGCGGTGGCGTGCATGGGCGCCGGTCCGGATCTGCACGCCGCCTTCGTGGCCGAGTGCGAGGCCCGCGGCTTCTCCGTCGGCACGCCGGTGTGCGCCAAGTTCGCGCGCGTGTGGCTCCAGGACGAGATCGGGTTGGTAGCGCGGGCGAAGGTGGCGGTGATCCTCCTGGGCGAGCGGCCCGGGCTGGGCACCGGCGACGGACTCTCTGCCTACCTCGTCTACAATCCAAGGCTCGGCAACACCGATGGCAACCGCAACATGATGTCCAACATCCACGCCCGCGGCATCGTCCCCGCCGACGCCGCACGTCGTCTCGCGGTACTCGCGCAACTGATGATCGAGCAAGGCACCAGCGGCGTCGCGTTGGACCTCGCCCCCCGCGCGGCGGAGCTGGGCGAGGCGGCGAAGGGCGGCTACCGGGCGCCTCAGGCCCGCACGCGGCTGGTGGAGGTTTGATGCCGGTCCTCGAGCCCATCCTCCCGAAGATCCTCTCAGTCAAGCGCATCCCGGGGGCCCACCCCGACTTGCTACGCGCCTACGGGGCGGACCCCGCGCGCCACACCTCGCTCGGCCTGGTGACGGTGGACCAGGACGACCCCACCTACGTCGCGCTCGACGAGGCTACCAAACACGCGCGGGTCGACGTGGTGTACGCGCGGAGTTTCTACGCCGGGAGTCGCCACCAGAGCGGGCCCCTCTCCGGGGAGATCCTCGGGGTGATCGCGAGCGACGACCCCTCGGAGATCGAGAGCGGCCTCGCCGCGATCGTCAACACGCTGGAGCACGACGCGTGCTTCTACGGCGCCAACGACGACGGCAGCATCGCCGTCTTCCCCCACGTCATCGCCTCGCTGGGGCACTACCTCAGCGCGATCGCCGGGGTGCCGCCCGGCTCGTCGATGGCCTACCTGGTGGCGCCGCCGATCGAGGCCACCTTCGCGCTCGATGCCGCGCTCAAGGCCGCCGACGTGACCCTGCTCAAGGCGTTCCCGCCCCCCACCGAGACCAACTTCGCGGCGGCCTACCTCGGCGGCGACCTCACCGCCTGCGAGGCTGCTGCCATGGCCTTCGCCGAGGCGGTGGTCGCCGTGGCCGGGGAGCCGCGGGACCGGTAAGGGCGCGCCGGGGGCGGCGAATCGTCCCACCGTGCTAGGCTGCGTAGCCCGATGATTACCCTCGTCCATTTCGTGCTCGCGTGTACCGGCGAGGAGGCTGGCAAGGCGCTGGTGGCCCTCGAGGCGGACCCGGGCTTTGCCGACTTCGGCAGCCTCGACGTCGGTGGCGTGCGCCAGCGCTCGCTGGACCTGGTCAACAGCGGCTTGTCGGAACTCGAGGTTACGGCCCTGGCCATCGAGGCGGTGGGCGAACACGAGGCGTTCACCCTGTTGAGCGACCCGGTGGGCACCCGGCTGGGGCGCACGGGCCGGGTGTCGTTGTCGCTGGCCTACAGCCCGCCCGAGGCCGATTGCCAGGAGGGGTTCCTCACCGTCCAGGCCAAGGCCGAGGGCGGCGACGCGGCGGCGGTGGTGAGCCTCCGCGGTTGTGGTGGCGAGTCGTCGCTGGTGGCGGCGCCGGCCAGCATCGACTTCGGCGGCGTGGCGGTGGGTTCCACCGGCACGACCACGGTGGTCGTCGAGGCGGCCAACCCGGTGTCGGGCCGCGTGCTGTCGGCGAGCATCGCTGGGAGTCTGTCCTTCTTCGTCGACAACAGCCACATCCCCGGCTGGTCCTCGCCCGGCGAGCCGCTCTCGCTCACCGTGGGTTTCGGCCCCCTCGACGCCGACCCCGCCGAGGCCGTACTCACGCTGGAAACCGACGGTTCCGAGCGCTATATCGACATCCCTCTCTACGGCAACCTGTGCTCCGGCGCGGGCGCCCTCGACGCCGACGGCGACGGCCTCGCCGCCTGTCTCGACGACTGCAACGACGACGACGCCTCGGTGTACCCCGGCGCCGCCGAGGTGGCCGATGGCCTCGACAACGACTGCGACGGCCGGGTCGACGAGAACACGTCGAGCTTCGACGACGACGGCGACGGCTACTCCGAAGACGAGGGCGACTGCTCCGACTACAGCGCCGAGATCGTCCCGGGCGCGCGCGAGGAGAGCGACGGCATCGACAACGACTGCGACGGCGACGTCGACGAGGGCACGACCGCCTTCGACGACGACAGCGACGGTTTCTCCGAGATCGGCGGCGACTGCGACGACGACGACGACGAGATCAACCCCGGCGCCGAGGAGCTGTCCGACGGCGTCGACAACGACTGCGAC
>CAYHRZ010000134.1:0-4563 GCA_964359125.1 uncultured Klebsiella sp.
CGATGACTTTGCCCCGAACGTGAATCCGGAGACCACCTGGTACCTGGACTACGACGGCGACGGGTACGGAGGTGGATCCACCCGCTCCGCCTGCTCGGTCCCGTCCGGTTTCGTGGCCAACAGCGACGACTGCGACGACACCGACGACGCGACCTACCCAGGCGCGACCGAAGTGTGCGACGGCGGGCAGAACGACTGCGACACCGTGTGGGCCGGCGACGCGGGCATGATTTCCTTCCGGGACCAGACGGGAACGTGGACGGACCGGACCGCCGAGTTCGCCGCCGGTTCGTACGGCTCCCCCGCCGCCATCGCGGTCTCGGAGAGCGGCAGGCTCAATGTCTGCGAGGGCACCTGGTACGTCAACCTGGAGTTGGACGACTACCTCGACGTCGCCCTGGTCGGCCCCGGCGGAGCCGACAGCACCGTGCTCAGCGGGGGCGGCACCGGGACGGTGGTGGAGACCGGGCACTACGGCACGTACTTGCTCCGCGGCCTCACCATCCAGGACGGACAGGGCACCTGGGCCGGCGGCGTGTACCTCGACTACTTCTCCTCGGTACAGGTCGACGAGTGCATCATCCAAGACAACGCTGCCGACTACGGCGGCGGCATCGGCGGGTACTTCCTGCACTCGGCCGTGGCCATCCGCAATAGCGTGGTGCAGGACAACGTCGCGACCTACTACGGCGGCGGCATCGACTTCGGCGCCTACGGCGGCGGTCACTCCGCCTTCACCGTCACCGACACCGAGTTCGCGGGCAATTCCGCCGAGCGGGGGGGTGCGATGTACGTGCCCTGGTCCAGCAACGGCATGGAGCTGCGCGACGCCGTGGTCCACGACAACACCGCGACCGCCTACGCCGGCGGGGTCTATTTCCTCGAGATCGACGCGACCGTGACGCGTAGCGAGTTCTACGGGAACACCGCTCCCCAGGGCGGCGCGCTCCGGATCGCGAACGGGGCGAAGATCTCCTTCGACGCGTCGTCGATCCACGACAACACCGCGAGCTCCGAGGGCGGTGGCATCCAGACCTACGCCCACTACAACGAGCTCTACACCGAGATCTGGCTGACCAACAGCGCCATCTACGACAACACCTCCGGTGGTTGGGCCGGCGGCGCGGCCCTCTACTACGCCAACACCTGGTGCCTCGGCGACAGCGCGACGGCCTCCGGCATCTTCGGCAACACGGCCGGTACCGACGCCGATGACGTGTACTACTACGGCGTGAACATCTACGGCGACAACCAGTTCGTGGCCGACGGCTGCGACATCGGGGACCCGCGCGACGGCACCGACGGCGAGCTTTACCTCGGCGGCGTCGGCGCCTACAACCTGGGATCCGACGCATCGTTCACTTGCAACGGAACCGCGTGCTACTGATGCGGCCCACCCCTCCCGTTCCGCCGTTCGCTTGGTTCAACGAACGACCTACCCATCGCCGCCAGCCCAAGGTGTAAAGATGATTCTCGCTCTACCATGGCTTCTTTCCTGTGCAACGGACGGCGACACCCAGGCATCGCTGGAGGAGGCCGAGCGCGGGCCCTTGGGTCCCTGCGGAACCGAGGGCGCCCTCTACGTCTTCGACGCCTCCGCGTCGACCGGCGTCTGCCGGGCCTTCATCGGCGAGTGGTACGGCCCCGGCGGCTCGCTCGAAGAGGCCGCCACGGCAGCGGGAGCCACCGCCGCCGGCTCCTGCCCGACGGCGGCCCTGCAATCGTGCTGTGTCATTGCCTCGGGCTCCGGGGAGGAGCTCGTAGACTACGGCTACTTGCATCCCCTGGTCGACGCGACGTTCCTCAGCACCGCTTGCCAGGCGGCCGGGGGGGCGTTCACACCGCTGGACTACCCCCCGGCGGTCGAGATCACCTCGCCCGTCGAGCCCACGGTGTCTGGGACCATCGAGGTGCAAGCGGAGGTGCTCGACGCCGGCACCGTGGTCGAGGTGGACCTCTTCGTCGACGGCGAGAGCCAACGACCGCTCGACGAGGAGGAATGGGAGTGGGACTGGGACACCTGCCGCGAGGCCAACGGCACGCACACCCTCCAGGTGGTGGCCCTCGACGACGACGGCGAGAGCGGGGAGGCGTCGCTCGAGGTGGTGGTCGACAACCCCCTGGAGGCGGTGATCGTCTCGCCGCGGAACTCGACGGTGGGCGGCGCGACGACACTCTACGCCGAGGTCGCGGGGGGCGCCGGCGACGTTTCGGTGTCGTGGTCGATCGACGGGGCGGAGTGGGGCGACACGGCCCGCGACGACGGCGAGAGCACGAGCTGCGAGACGGGCTGCGACGGCGGGTGCCTTGAGTACGTCGCCGAGGCCGACGCCTACGGGCTCTCCGAGGGCGACCACCAGCTCACCCTGACGGTGACCGACAGCGCGGGCAACACCGTGACCGACGAGGTGCGGATCCGCGTGACCTACGACGCGGACCAGGACGGGTGGGACGCAGAGGCGTTCGGTGGCGAGGACTGCGACGACGCCGACAACGACACCTTCCCCGGCGCCGCCGAGATCGACTCCGCCACCTCGTGCATGCAAGACAGCGACGGCGACGGCTATGGCAACAACGACCCTGCGGCCGGCGTGCGCGCCGGGACCGACTGCGACGACTCCGACGACGAGATCTTCCCCGGCCGCGCCGCGCTCGATTCCTCGACGCTCTGCATGCAGGACAACGACGAGGATGGCTACGGCGACCAGAACGCGCCGGCCGGCGTTTCCGACGGCACCGACTGCAACGACAGCGACGACGAGATCTTCCCGGGGGCGACCGAGACCTGCGACCGCGTCGACGAGGACTGCAATGGCCTCGTCGATGACGGCACCGACGCCGACGGCGACGGGAGCTCGTCGCTCTGCGACTGCGACGACACCAATGCCGACGTGTCACCCTCGGCCACCGAGGTGTGTGAGAACGGGTTGGACGACGACTGCGACGGCGCCCCGTCCGGTTGCGGCGTCGACGATGGTTCGCTCGCCGCCGCCGACGTGTCCTGGACCGGCAGCGGGAGGGGGGCCAGCGTGGGCATCGCCCTCGCTGGCCGAGAAGACATCGACGGCGACGGGGCGATCGACGTCATCCTCGGCGCTTCCGAGGTCGACGGCGGCAGTGGTCCCGGCGCAGCCTACTTGATGCTCGGCGCCGGGACGCTGGGCTCGGGGACGATCTCCCTTGCCTCGTCGACGTGGACCGGCATCGACAATGGCGACGAGGCGGGGTGCTCGGTGTCCCTGCTAGGCGATGTCGACGACGATGGCGTGAACGACGTGCTGATCGGCGCCCGGAAGAACGCCGACGCTGGTACCGACGCGGGCGCGGCATACCTGCTCTCGGGCGTCGATGCGCTGGTCGGTGGCTCCCTCGAGGACGCCACGGCGACCTTCCTGGGGACGGAGGCCGGCGGTTTCGCGGGCCACGCCGTCGCGAGCGCCGGCGACGTGGACGACGACGGGATCGCCGACCTGCTCGTGAGCGCGTACCAAGCACAGTCGAGCTTCGGCCTAGTGTATCTCATCCTGGGTTCGCCATCGTTGGTGTCGGACGACCTCTCCAGCGCCAGCGCCGTGTACGAGGGCGAGAACTCGAGCGACCAGGCCGGCTACGGGCTCGACGGGGCCGCCGACTTCAACGCCGACGGTTTCGACGACATCGCCATCGGCGCGTACTACAACGACGACGGCGGCACCAAAGCGGGCGCCGCCTACATCGTGTTCGGCTCCGGCTCCCCCACGTCGAGTTCGCTGACCGGCACCGACCTGCAGTTCACCGGTGAAGACGACGAGGACGTGGCTGGCTGGTCGGTGGCCTTCGCCGGCGACGTGAACGACGACGGTTTCGACGACTTGCTGGTGGGCGCCAAGTGGAACGACAACGGCGCCGACGAGGGCGGTGCGGCGAGCCTGGTGCTCGGCGGCAGCGCGGTTTCGTCGGGATCCCTCTCCCTGGCCGACGCCACCTACGCCGGCACCTCGGACGACGACTACGCCGGCAGCGCCGTCGCGGCGGCGGGCGACGTCGACGACGACGGCTTCGACGACATGCTCGTCGGCGCACCCGGGGCAGGATCTGGGGGCTATGCCTACCTCGTTCGAGGGAGCGCGCTCCCCAGCTCCACGGTGCTCTCAGCGGCCGATGCGGCGCTCACCGCGGCATCGTCGGGCGACTACGCCGGCCACGCACTCGCTGGCGTCGGCGACATCGACGCCGACGGCTACGACGACGTGGGAGTTGGCGCCTACAGCAACGACGACGGTGCCTCCGGTGCGGGCGCGGTGTACCTGCTGCTCGGCGGGTCGATCTAGCCCGTTGCCCGCCCGCTAGGCGCGGCGAAGAACGACGGCGCGGCCGCGGGCGTCAACCAACGACAAGGTCGCGGGCAGCCCCTCGATCCCGGTCGACACAGGGTGAGCCTGCGCGAGCGGCACCGTCCCGCCCGGGCCCCGGAGCGCCAGGCCAGCTGGCCCTCGCACCAGCGTCGCGAGGCCGTCCCGGAGGTCGACCACGACGGCGTCGAGTCCCTTGATCCACGAGGTGAACTCGGCGCATGGGGTCGCC
>CAYHRZ010000134.1:4573-10789 GCA_964359125.1 uncultured Klebsiella sp.
CTCGCCTCCACGCGGTCGGCCGCCGCGAGCCGCACCGTGGCCGCCTCGTCGGCCTCGTCGGCGACGTGGGTGCCCTCGGCGAACTCCTCGTCCGCGCGCTCGAGGGCAGCGCGCCGCCGGCGCGCCCGTGTGGCGAGGCCGGAAAGAAACGTGTCGCGCGCGAGCGCGTCGTCGAGAGGGGTGGGCTTCACATGGCCTCCGGGTGATCGTCGAGCGTCGCCGCCGGGAGGTCGCCCAGGACGTCCAGCACGAGTTCCATGAGCTCCCCGGGCCTGGCACCCGGGGCACCCTCGCCCCCCACCCGCTCCAGGACCCGCGCCACGAAGCCCTTGCTGACGCGTTCCACCGCTCGATTCACGGCCACCTTGTGGGCGAAGCGAGGGTGCCGTTGGCAAATCTCGTCGTAGCTGAGCCCGTCGGCGAGGGCGCGCAAGAGCGCACGCTCCTCGCTCCCAAGCTCGCTCCAGGCCTCGACGACGGCCTCGCGGACGCCGCGGACGAGGTCGACGTCGGGTTGGCCCACGTGCTCCGACCGCAGCTCCGCGGAGGGCGCCGCGGGCGCACCCAGCACGTCCTCGAGGATGGCCGCGAGCTGGGCCTGAGTGCGCGCCCCGCCCCTCCTGAGCGCCTCGCCCACCAGTGACTCGACGTCGCGAAGGCGACTGCGCCGGAGCAACTCCACGAGCGCGTCGTCGCCGCGCACGCCCACCGGGCCCGGGAGCTGCCAGCGCGGCGGCAGGCCGGCGCCGCGATCTACCCGCTGCGCAGCGGCCCGAACGACACGACCGATCTCGGCGTACAGGTCGGCGCGCCAGGCCAGCTGCGGATCGGAGGCTAGGTTGTGGGCGTAGTCCGCCCGCAAGATCTCACGGGTGATCGAGAGCTTCGCGTAGAAGCTGTGGTACCGGATCGCGCGCCCTTCGAAGTCCTCGTCGACGTAGGCTCGGAACGGCGTCCGGCCCGAGAAGGGGAATCGTCCCTTCTGCACGCGGGCGCAGGTGGTGAACACCCGCAGCGCGAGGTCGTCGATGCTCTCAGGGCCCTTCCGGGCCAGGGCGAAGTAGGCGTCGGGGTACGGCCGCGCCACGGTGGCGACGTGCCGCATGCATGCGGCGAGCAAGGCCGCCCCGTCCGCGCGGCCCCGCACGAACTCGGCCACCAGGCCGGGAAGCTCGTCGGAGACGTGGGGGGGCATGGCCGTCACGGTATCACTCCCTCCGCGAGCCAAGGGCCGGGAACGGGCCCCGTTACGCGCGGACCCCGTGTAACGGCAGCGCGAGGCGTCCCTTGGAATGGAGCGTGGGCGGCCAGGACGCCTGCACTTCCCCCCGGAGTCCCCGTGCACAAGAACCGCGCCATCGTCTTCAGCACCGCCGCCCTCGCAGCCGTCGGATGCTTCACCCACCTCAGCGGCGCCACGCCCGGGAGCCGCTTCGGCTTCAGCGTCGTCGCGCTGGGCACCCTGGACAACGACGTCTACGCCGACTACGCCGTCGGCGCGCCGTCGGACGACACGACCGGCAACACGGCGGGCGCAGTCTTCGCCTACCTCGGCTCGGCCAGCGAGCTGAAGCTCGACCCCGCCCCCGGCGGCGTCCACTTCACCGGGCTCGGCGTCGACAAGGGCGAACAAGCAGGCTTCTCGCTGGCCGCGGCGGACTTCGACGGCGACGGCAACGTCGACCTCGCGGTGGGCGCCCCATCGAAGCCCGATGCCTCCGGCGCGCCGACGGGGGCGGTCTACCTCGTCTCGGGCGAGCACGTGCGCTCGGGCGGCGTGTTCAGCCTCGCCGACGCCGAGTGCGTCATCTACGGCCTCGCCGTCGACGACGACTTCGGCTGGGCGGTGGCGGCCGGCGACATCAACGGCGACGGCTACGCCGACCTCGCCGTCGGGGCGCCGGGTGCCAGCGCCGACCGGGGGAGCGTCGTGGCGTTCTACCTGGACCCCGGTGTATTCGCCCAGTGCCCGGACGCGAGCGCGGCCGACGTGGAGGTGACGGAGGTCCAGAAGGCTCGCCTCGGGCACGCCTTGCTCGTGGCGGACACCGATGGCGACGGGCTCGGGCAGTTGTTCGCCGGGGCGCCCTACCGCAACGGGAAGTCGGGGCGCGTGTACGGACTCGATGGCTCCACGGTCGCCTACGCTTGGTCGGGCGTCGCCCCCGGCGACCGCGCGGGCTGGTCGCTGAGCAGCCTCGACGTCGACCAGGATGACTTGGACGACGTCGCGATCGGTGCCCCGATGGCGGACCGGCTCCAGGGCGGCAACGCCCTGGTCGACAGCGGCGCGGCCTACGTCGTCTACGGCGCCGGCATGGCGAGCGGCTCGCTCGGCTCTGGCGCGGTGGTCGACGCCGCCGCGCTGGGCGAGAACCAGGGCGATCGTCTGGGCTGGTCCCTGGGCCGCCTCGAGTACCTCTCGTCGAACTACAGCCAGAGTCTGCTGGTCTGCGCCCCGGGCGCCGACGCGAACGGGAACAACTCCGGCTCGTTGTTCGTGTTGTCGCGCGACGAGCTCTCGCTGATGCCGTTTCCGGGAACCGCCCTGAGCGGCCAGGTCCGCGTGAACGGCCCCAGCGCCAATGCCCACTTCGGCTTCTCGGCGGCTGGCATCGACGACGTCGACGCCAGCGGACAGTCCGATGCCATCGCCGGCGCCCCCTTCACGACGAACGGCGACGTGATCCTCGGGGCGCTCTAGCCGGGCGGGGAGGAGGGTAGGCTTTCCAAGCATGCTCCCCCTCCCCGACCACCCCCTGCTCGCCGTCCGTGCCTTCGTCACCCGCTTCCCAGCCCCGCTCGGAGAACTACCCGCCGTCAACCCGGGTAGTCCCCCGTTGTCGCCTCCCGACGACGCGCTCCGGGCCGCCGTGCGCAACATGTTGCGGCACGGCGGCTTCAAACCCACCGGCCGCTCCAAGCCCGCCTCGGAGTACTTGATCCGCGCCGCCGCCGAGGGGCAACTGTCCCCGATCAACGTGGCGGTCGACGTGTGCAACGCCGTGTCCCTACACAGCGGCTTCCCGATCAGCGTGGTCGACATGGACCGTGCCACCGCGCCCTTCCGCGTGGCCATCGCCGGCGCCGACGCCGAGTACGTGTTCAACGCCTCGGGACAGACCATCGACATCGCGGGACTGGTGTGCCTCTTCGACGCCGAGGGCCCCTGCGCCAACGCCGTGAAGGACAGCCAGCGCACCAAGACATCGCTGGCGACGACGCGCACCCTGTCGGTGCTCTGGGGCACCAACACGCTCGAGGACCGCCTCGACGCCGCCACCCGTTGGTACCGCGAGGTGCTGGCCCGTTGCGGCGCGGCCACGGAGGCGGCGTAGCGTCCAGGGTACACTGGTACCGCCGTGACGCCCATCGCACCTCCCCGCGCGCTGCCCCTCGGCTGGGTGCTGCTCATCGGCCTCGCCGTACTCGGCGGGCTGGAACTCTTCGCGCGCCACGGCTACCACGCGCCCGGCGAGCTCCCGCGCAGGGCCGCCGCGGCCCGCGCAAGTTTCCGAGACGACGCCATCGACGTGGTGCTGTACGGCTCCTGCCTCGGTGAACAAGCCCTCGACCACCGCCTCATCGGGGAGCGGCTGGGTGCGCGCGGCGTGGTCCACAGCCTCGCGGCGGCCGCCACCGACACCATGGACTGGTTCCTGGCCCAGCAGGACCTGTTGGTCCCCGGCAACCTCGATGCCACCGTGGTGCTCTACATGACGGGCGACCTGGTGCGAGGCCCGTCGCTGTGGCGGAGCCAGGCGCTGGACCTCGCCCGGTGGAGCAACATCCGCGAGCTCGCGAGTTGGAGTTGTTCGACGGGCGACTGCGTCGCCGAGTTCTACCTGCGCCGCGCGTCCTTCTTCTACCGGTACCGCGCCTACTTCGGGAACTTCGTGTGGTGGCAGGCCGGCGCCCGCGCGCCGCAGAAGGCGGGCACGCCGCCGGAGGGCATGCGCCCGGACGGCGTCCGCGCCGACGGCGAGGCGGCGGCTTTGCACTTCCTGGAACGGCTCGTCCGGATGACGGTGGCGGCCGAGGTGCCCATCATCTTCATCCGGATGCCCGAGAAGGACGGAGGGCACCACCAGCCCGGCGAAGAAGGCCGCTGGACGCAGTACCTCGAGGGGCTCGGCGCGGAGGTGGCGGCGTCGCCCAAGCTGTCCCCCGGCGACTACGAAGACGGCGTGCACCTCAACGCCCGCGGCCGCACGGTCTTCTCCCAGGCGGTGGCGGCGATCGTCGCCACGGTGATCGACGAGCGCGCCGGGGGGTAGCCTACCGCACCAGCCCGGCGGCCCCGCGCCGGTCGCGCCCCGGCCTCGGGTATGATCCTCCCGATGCGCGTCGTGTTCCTGGGTTTCGCCGCCGAACAGATCGGCGTGGAGCTGTTGTCGGCCATCCTCAAACGCGAGGGCCACGAGGTCCACCTCGTCTACAACGCCTCCCTCTTCGACGACCGCTTCCAACTCCGGGTGCCCACGCTCGCCCGGCTCTTCGACCGCGAGGAGGCGCTCGTCCGCCGCGCGGTGGCCCTGAAACCCGACGTGGTCGCGATGAGCGTCCTGACCAACACCTACCAGTCCGGCCTGCAGATGGCGCGGTCCATCCGTGACCAGACGGGCGCGCGGGTGATCTTCGGCGGGGTGCACCCGTCGGCGGTGCCCGAGGTGGTGATCGCGGAAGACGCCGTGGACGCCGTCTGCATCGGCGAGGGCGACGTGGCCTTCCCGGCGTACCTACGCGCCCTGTCGACCGGCGACGATCGCACGCCGATCGACAACTTGTGGTTCAAGGGACCGGGGGGCACCCCGGTCCGAGGCGTGCAGTCCGGCTTCGAGCAGGACCTCGACGCGCTCCCCTTTCCCGACAAGGAACTGTACGCCGAAGAGTTCGACATTTCCAACCTCTACATGACCATCACCGGTCGTGGTTGTCCCTACCGCTGTACCTTCTGTTTCAACAACTTCTGGGCCAAGCTGCCCCAGCGATCGGGCACCCGGGCAGGCCGCTACGTCCGCCAGCGGTCGGTGGACCACGTCATCGCCGAGCTCAAGTACGCCAAGCAGCGGTGGGGCATCCGCTACGTCGACTTCGAGGACGACGTGTTCAGCGTCGACAAGAAGTGGACACGGGCGTTCCTGCAGGCCTACCGGGAGGAAATCCGCGTACCCTGGATGTGCCTGACGCACCCGAAGTACGTGGACCAGGACATCGTGGACTGGATGCGCGAGGCCGACTGCCGCTGGGTGCAGGTGGGCATACAGAGCCTGGACGAACACTACAAGCACAAGACCATGAAGCGCTACGAGAAGGTGGGCGACGTGGCCTGGGCGATTGACGCTTTCGAGCGCGCGGGCATCGGCGTGCGTGGCGACCATATCTTCGGCGCGGCCGGCGAACCCGCAGAGTCTCAGGAAGTAGCAAGGCAGTTCTACGCCGCCCACACCCCGAGGCGCATCAGCACCTACTGGATGACCTACCTGCCCGGCGTGGAGATCACCACCGAGGCGCTCGCCCGCGGGGAACTCACGCCCGAGGCCCTGGCCGCCATCGAGCGCGGCGAGCGAGCCGACTTCCACGGGCACGGAGCCGTCACCGATGCCGCCGAGCTAAGGGTGTTCGCCAACTACGAGGCGCTCTTCCGGATGATGCCCGCGGTCCCGGCGCGGCTCCGGGGCAAGCTGAAGCCGGAGTGGTTCGGGCGCGTGCCGGTGCCGGTGCTCAAGGCCCTGTCAACCGCCAGCGACCTCGGTGTCGGATTCGCCCAACGCAACCCCAACCACATCCAGTACGGCCAGTACTACCTGCGACAGATCCGCAAGCACGTCGAGGCGGCCGTCACCGGCTGACGGCGCTACTTTTCGAGCAGGTACACGACCGAGGGTGCGTCGCTGGGCCCCGGGGGCTCGCTGTCCTCGCCGCGCGCCGCCACCCGCCGCACCGTCCAACCCCCGCCGATGAGCGCCGCCGGGTGCACGGTGTCGGGCGTTCGGTTCTCCGAGTGGGTGCTGACCACCACCAGGGTTCCCTCGGCAGCCCTGCGCAGGCCGTCGGCGCGGCACATCGGGTTGGTCCGGCCCTCCTTCACGCCCCACGCGAGAGGCAAGTAGAGCCAGAAAGGTTCCGGGGCGCACTCGTGCAGCTCCGCTCCCGGCTTGTTGGCGACGATCCAGCGGGCGACGACGAGGCTGGCCAGCAACAGCGCGACGGTGA
>CAYHRZ010000135.1:0-9212 GCA_964359125.1 uncultured Klebsiella sp.
CCCCTAGACAGCTCGTCCCCGGTCGACACGTCCGCGCCAGACACCGCCGCCGACACCGCTACGACCGACAGCGCCGACCCCGACACCGCCGACCCCCAAGCGCCCCTCGGTCACCGCCCGCCCCGCGGCGAGCTCCCCGACAAGGGCCACTCTGGCCCCGGTCGCGACGGCCCTCTGTGCGCCACCGTCGCCGTGGGCCTCCTGGCGCTCTCGGCAGGGCGCCGACCCCGGCCCGCGAGCTAGAGTCAACGCATGGCCACCCCCTGGAAGAGCTGCTCCTCGTGCAAGAACGCGATCCTGCACGGCCAGCGGTACTACCTGTGCAGTGTGTCCACCTGCAACTCGGCGCGGTTCCAACTGGTGTTCTGCTCGGTGGCCTGCTGGGACGCCCACGCCCCGGCGATGAACCACCGGGGGAGCGCCGGGGCGCTCGACGCCCGCGCTCCCGCCGAGCCGGGCTCTCCGGTGGAGCCCGAGCGGCGCATTGTCCGCGGCCCCACTTCCGCGCGGGAACCCGAGGAGGTGCTGATCGTCGCCTCGCGGTTGAAGGACTACGTCCGCGACGTGGCCGACTTCAACACCTCCGCCGACGTGATGGAGGCGCTGAGCGACATCGTGCGCGACGCCACCCGCGACGCGATCGACCGTGCTCGCGCCGAGGGTCGGCGCACGGTGATGGGTCGCGACTTCAAGGCGCGGTAGTTGACAACCACCTCGCGGGAGCCGACGAGTGATCCACCGTTCCATGACCCACCTCACGCACATTCCCACCCCCTCCGCGACCGGTGTGCTTTACCGTAGCGCCCTGCCCTTCCGCTGGGACAGTGGCGAACTACTTGCCGAGGCCCAGACCGCGGGGGTGTCGACCGTGGTCATGCTGGTGAGCGACGAGGAGGCCCAGGACCGACTCGGTCGCGACCTCCGAGGCGAGTACGCGGCGCGGGCGCTGTCGACCGTCCACGTGCCGATCGTCGACTACGGGATCCCCGAGGACGCGGAGCAATTCGCGCAGGCGGTGCTCCGTTGCTCCGAGTTGTTGCTCGCGGGCGAGCGCGTGCTCGTCCACTGCGCCGCGGGCATCGGGCGCACCGGTCTGTTCTGCGCCTGCGTGCTCAGGGAGATCGAGGGCCTGGAGGCCGACGCGGCCGCGGCAGCCGTCCGCGCCGTGGTGCCAGGCGCGGTGGAGACCCTCCGCCAGGAGCTCTTCGTGGCCGCCTACGAGCCACGCGGTAGTCACCCCGCCCGCCGGTAACTACGCTCATCGTAACGGTTCTTCTAGCCGGTCGAGCAACTCTCCGACGTGGCGCGGCCCGAACACCAGGGAAGGGCGGAAGCGGATCGTGCTGTCGCCCGGTCCGCCGATCTCCAGCCCATTGCCCAGCGCCGCCGCGACCGCTTACCCGCGAGCCTCGGGGGTACGCTTGGTGCGTGGGTTGTAGCCCGTGAGTTCACAAGAGTGTCGCACCAGGCGGCGACCGCCTCACCGCTCGTCGCAAGCCAGTCGCCGGGCGTCGAGGTCCCAGGTCTTCACGAGGGTGTCGAGGTCCGGCCCCACGGCACAAACCTCGTCGGCGAGGGACTCGGCGTCGGCCCAGGCGTCGACGTACTCCACGTGCAACACCGCCTTCCCCGCCCCCGTGAAGGGCGCGAGCCGCTGGCACTCGTCGTAGGCGGCGCACTCCTCGTTGAGCGCCCAGTCGAAGTCGTCGACGAGGGTTTCCACCTGGTCGAGGTCGTTCTTCAGGCCTACCGACAACCCCCGGTCGTGGGCCGCGCCCGCCAGGAAGCGGTTGAAGTCGAGTTGGTCGTCGCCGGTGAGGGGAAAACCGCTCTCGTTGGCGTAGCCATCGACGTTGTCGGGCTCGACGCCGTCGCAACCACGCTCCACGGCGTAGTCCAGCCGGGACTCGATCACCGCGCGCACCCCGGCGTCCCGCACGTCGAGCCAACTCTCGCCCTCCCACTCTTCCATCGGGCTGCCGATGGCCTCGGCGGGGTAGTCGGCGGCGTCGTCGCGCCAGTCTTCCCAGGTGCCCGCCGAGAAGTAGCAGATGACGACGCGGTCCGCGAGCTCTGCGAAGTCCTGGTCCTTGGCGTCGAAGAGGTCGATGTCGTACACCTGCACGTCGAGGCTGGTGTCGATGCTGCCGCTGAGCTGCCACTGCCAGCTCGTCCCGGGCGCCAGCGGCGCAGCCTCTGGGGCACAGGCGGCGAGGAGCGAGAGCATGCCTACGCCGACCGCACGGCCGCTTCCAGGCGATCCAGCAACTCGCCGACGTGGCGGGGCCCGAACACCAGGGAGGGCCGGAAGCGAATGGTGCTGTCGCCCGATCCGCCGATCTCCAGCCCGTTGCCCAGCGCCGCCGCGAGGATGCGGCCGCGGGTGGGGGCGTCGACCACGTCGACCGCCGCGTAGGTGCCAGCGCCACGCGCCTGCGACAGCACACCTTGATGTCGCGACACAAGCTCCTCCAGCCCCGCGACCAGCCGACGCCCCACCTCGGCCGCGACCGCAACGAGGTTGTCGCGCTCCACCACCTCGAGGATCACCTCGGCCTGGGCGCCGCGCAGGGGGTCGCCGAGCCAGGTATTGAACACCCGCAAAGGCTCCGGCGGCATGAGATCCGCCCGGTAGTAGTAGCCGCCAAGCTGCATCTTCTTGGAGAAGGTCATGATATCCGGGGCGCCCTCGGCACCCCAGGCCTCGTGGGCCCACATCCGGCCGGTCGTCCCCACGCCGGTTTGCACCTCGTCGGCGATGAAGCTGGCGCCGTACTGGGTGCAGAGCCTCCGCAAGCCCTGGAAGAACGCGGGACTGGCGTGGCGGTCGCCGCCCTCGCCTTGGACCGGTTCCACGATCACCGCGGCGATGCGCTCCGGCGCCCGTCGCATGAGCGCTTCCACGTCGTCGAGCGCCCGGGCCTCGGCGGCGGCGTTCTCGGTGGCGAACGCCGCCACGGGGTAGCGGTTCGCGGGGAACTCCACCACCGGCCAGTCAAACGCCGGGATGTCGAGCTTGTGGATGGCCTTGCTGCGCGTGGCGGAGAGCGCGCCGTGGGTGCGCCCGTGAAAGGCGCCCGTGAAGGAGATCACCTGCAAGCGGTTCGCCGACGCCTGGGCGTTGAGCATGCAGGCATCGACCTCCTCTTGCGATGCGGCCGCCCCGCCCCGGTTGCGCCGGGCCTTGGCGATGAAGGCGGTCTTGATCGCGTTCTCCACCGCCTCGGAGCCGCTGGTCATCGTGGCCACGTGGGCCATACCCGCGGGCGCGAAGCGCATCAGCGTGCCCACGACGTCGACCCACTCCGGCGGGACCGCCACGCCCAGCGAGGGCCGCCAGCCGCCGCACCAGTCGAAACGCCCGGCTTTCCAGGCGTGGACCATGTCGGGGTGGTTGTAGCCCAGGGCCACGGCGGCGATGTGTCCGTACACGTCGAGCAGCGTGTTGCCATCGACGTCGACGATGTAGTTGCCGAGGCTCTTCTTCGCGTCCTGGTAGAAGTGGACGGTGCGGGCGTCTTGCCACTGGCCATGACGTTGACGTAGGGCCTCGGAGCGGGGGCCGGGCACGGTGGTGACGAGTTGGGCAAACAGGGCCTCGCCGGGGATCTCGGGGAATCGCAAGGGGCCTCCCATGGTTCGGGTGACGGTGATCAGCCGGTTGCGCTCCGCGACGGGTTCGGGGAGCGTGCCCCGGTACTGGGGTGGGTAATACGGCAGCATGTTGGCGCGCAGCATCGGTTCGAGGTTGAGCAAGCCCTCCGCGTGCGGTGGGATGCGGAGCAGCGGTACCATGTCGCGACCCCAGTGGCGCAGGGCGGCGAGGCCGTGTTCGCTGGCCTCGCGGAGGTCGCCTTTTCCCACGGCCCGGCCGTGGATGCGGCGGAAGTGGTGGACAATCGCCTCGGCGTACGCCGTGGGTAGCTCCGTCGCGCGCTCGTGGCCCAGCCAGCGCACCACGATCGCCATCGGCACGTGGTGTGCGGCCACGCCGAGGGCGGCCACGTCGCGAAAGTCGGGCTGGAAGTAGGGAAGTGCGCGCGGGTGGACCACGGAGAAGCCCGCGCGCCCGTAGGCGAGCAAGCGAACCCGGGAGTCCTCGGCGTCGGGGTCCAGCGGTTCCATCTCCGCCGTCAGCAGGATCGGCGTGTGCTCCGGCAGGCCGCGGCTGGCCAGGTCGTGGCGGGCGATGGTGGCGGGCGCAGTTCGCACTAGCGCCGCCACGCCCCCCCGCCGGTGGGCGGGCAGCACGTAGCTGTGCGACAGGAGCACGACGCAGGCGGGGTCGACGACGTCGGTGGCCACGAAGATGTCGCGCACCGCGGCGAGGTTGCCGTGCTCGTCGTGCCAACTCAGGCAGTGGTAACGAACCCGGATGTCGCCCATCTCGATGGGATCCACCAGCCAGCGGTCGAGCACTTCACGCCGCTCGATCTCGTTGCGCGGCCCGAAGAAGGTGTCCATGGCCACGAAGGCCTCGTTCCACCCGGCGGATCGAGGGTCGAGGTGCTGCGTACACCGGTACCGATCTCGCGCGGCGTAGAACCGCGATGCCCCCTCGCCGAGGTGGAGGTCCCGCGGGTCGATGTCGAGGGCGCTCAGGCCATCTCCGCGGCCACCGCGGAGAACACCGCCAGCGCCTCGTCGATGTCGGCCCGCTGGGTGACGAGGTGGGGCCGGATGCGCACGCTCCGGGTGCCGGTGTACGACGCGAAGATGCCCCGGCCCAGGCACCGCTTGAGGAAGTCGTCGCGGGCGGCGGGCGTGGGGAGGTCGAATGCGAGCAGGAAGCCGCGTCCCCGGGCGTCCGACACCAACCCCGGGTGGCGCTCGGCTATCTCCTGGAGTCGCGACAAGAAGTAGGCACCCTCCCGCGCCGCGTGCCCGCAGAGGTCGAGCGCGTCGATGGTGCGCAGGGTGGCGGTGCACAGCATGGCGCGGGCCCGGTCGCCGTTTCGCGTCTGGTACATCCGCCCGAACTGGGTGACGGCGTAGGGCGCGGTCGCGAAACAGCCGCCCATCTGCATCTTCTTGCCGAAGGCGACGAGGTCCGCCGGCTCGGGGAGGTCGAACTGCTCGTGTAGCCACATCGTGCCGGTGATGGCCACGCCCGTCTGGACCTCGTCGAGGATCAGCGCGGCGCCGGCGTCTTTGGCCATGCGCTGCACGGCGCGGAAGAAGGCTGCAGAGGCGTGCCGGTCCCCGCCCTCGCTCTGCACCGGCTCCACCAACACCGCCGCCACCTTCCCGGCGTGGGCGTCGAACACCCGCGCCAGTTCGGCCAACGCGGCTGCCTCGGCGGCAGCGTTCTCGTCGGCGTGCTTCTCCAGCGGCCAGCGGCTGGCCGGGAAGGTGACCATCGGCCAGCGGAAGGCGGGCACGTCGGCCTTGTGTGACACCTTGCTGTGCGTCGCGGAGAGTGCCCCCAGCGAGCGCCCGTGGAAAGCGCCACGGAAGGCGACGAGCACGCTGTCGGTGCCGGCGTTGTCGAGGATCCGCTCCTGCTCCTCGGGCGGGAGCTCCAGGGGGTTCCCCGGGCCCCCGCCCGCGACCCGCTGCCGCGTATTGTGGGTCATGAACGCCAGCTTGATGGCCGACTCGATGCCCTCGCCGCCGCCGTCTACGCAGAACACGCGGCTCGTCCCCGGGGGGGCCCAGTTGTCCTTGAGCTCCGCCATGAACCGCAGCCACGTGTCGGTGGTCAAGAACGGCGTGCTGGTGGGGTTGATCGACGCGCGCAGGAACTCGGGGCTGCGCGCCACCTCCACCAGGGCGGGGTGGTTGTAGCCCAGCGCGCCGAGGGCGAAGCTGCTGAACAGGTCCAAGAAGACGTTCCCGTCGACGTCGACCAGCGACACCCCCCGGGAGGCCTCGTCGTCGACCACCACGCTCCGGTAGCCGTGTTGCAGGTCGAAGGCTCCGAGGGGCATCCGCTCCCGGGCGCGCGGGCCGGGAAGCTCGGTGCGGACGACGCGGGCGGGACTGGTGACGTTCACGGTGCCTCCGGGGCGCCGGCGAATGTAGTACGTTTCGGTTGCCACCCACCCGCCGGAGTTTCCATGTTGCTCGCCCTCGCGTTCCGTGCCCTCGCCCAAGACGCCGACGTTGTCCCTGGAGGCGGCGTCCAGGTGCGCGGCGCGCTCCCCCTTTCCGACGGCGGCGCCTTCGCTGGCAACGCCGAGGTGGAGGCCAATATTTCCGTCAGTAGCTCCCCGGGACTGGTGTTCCGCGCGGACCTCGATGCCACGGCCGCCTACGCGCCGGCCTTCGGCTTCGACGATCCCCCGCCGGATCTCGGCGTCAACGAGATTGTCCGGCCCGAGTGGCTGATGCTGGGCTACAACGGGGGCAGTTGGGAGTCGCGGGGCGGCATCATCAACGCCGGCTTCGGCCTGGAGGACTGGGACGACTGGGCGCTCTACCTGCCCACGCACGGGAAATACTTCTCCATCAGCCCCGGTCGCATGGCGGGTTCGGAGTTCCAGTGGTTCTTCAACGACGGCGACGGCCCGATGCTGGCCGTCGGCGGCGGCTACGACCTCGACTACGAGGCCGCGATCGTCGAGGCCAACATCACGGTGGAAACCGACAGCTTCGCCACCTGGTCGGGCGTCGCGGTCTACCCGGAGCCCGACTACGCGATCTACGAGGCGGTCGTGGGCGCCGAGTACTACCCGGCGGAGTTCCTCACCCTGGCCATGGGCGGCATGGCGGGGATGGCCTACGGCTCCCCCTTCGCCACCGGGACGCTCTACGGCGTCTTTCTCCCCGAGTCGATGGTCAACCCGGTGGTCTGCGTGGAGGGGAGCTTCGACCCCGACGCCGTTCAGGGGCTGGCGCCCTGGGCCGCGCACGTGGGGGCAGGGGTGACGCCGGTCGATTTCCTCAAGGTCCTCGTCGAGGGCAACCTCACCGGCGTCGACGGAGGTGACCCCGTTCCCGGCGTGGCCTTCTCCCTCAGTGTGTTCGTGCCCCCGCCGGAGGAGGAGGAGGAGTCGGCGGGTGGTGTGGACGCGGAACCGCCCCCGGCCCCCGCCGCGGAGTAGGCGTGGAACCCGGGTACTTGTGGGTGGACGGCCGCGCCTGCGCGTCCAGTGACGGTGGCGTGTTCGACACCGAGGACCCTGCCAGCGGGGAGGTGCTCACCACCCTGGCGCGAGGAACGGCCGCCGACATCGACCGCGCGGTGGCGGCCGCCGGGCGGGCGCAGGTGCTGTGGGCCCGGACCGACCCCAACGAGCGGGCACGGGTCTTGTGGAAGGTGGGGGAGGCGATCATGGCCAACCTCGAGGAGCTGGCCCGGCTTGAGGCCATCGACTGCGGCAAGCCCATCGCCAACGCCCGCGCCATCGACATCCCGCGCACCGCCGACACGTTCTTCTACTTCTCGGGTTGGGCCACGAAGATCCACGGTGAAACCATTCCCGTCCGGGGGCCCTTCTTCACCTACACCACCCGCGATCCCCTCGGTGTCATTGGCGCCATCACCCCCTGGAACTTCCCGATCCTGCTCGCGGCCCGCAAGATCGCACCGGCCCTGGCTTGTGGCAATGCCATCGTGGTGAAGCCCCCCGAAGAAGCGTCGTTGTCGACGATCGCGCTGGCGCGGGTGGCCACCGAGGCGGGTCTTCCCGATGGCCTGCTGAGCGTGGTCACCGGGCTGGGAGAAGAGGCCGGGGCCGCCCTGGTGGCCCACCCGGGCGTGGCGAAGATCGCGTTCACCGGGGGCACCGACACCGGCAAGCTGATCATGCGCAACGCGGCGGCCACGCTCAAGCGAGTGACGCTGGAACTCGGTGGGAAGTCGCCCAACATCGTGCTCGCCGACGCCGACGTGGTGACGGCGGCGAAGGCTGCCGTTTCCGCGGCGTTCTACAACCAGGGCGAACTCTGCACCTCGGGCAGCCGGTTGGTGGTGGAGCGACGCGTGCTCGACGAGGTGCTCGACGTGGTGGCGCAGGGGGCCCGCGAACTGGTGGTGGGCGCTCCGATGGACGAGCGCACGCAGGTGGGGCCGCTGGTGAGCGCCGCGCACCGCGCCCGCGTACTCAGCTACGTGGACCGGGGACTGGCGGAAGGGGCGCAGCGGGTCACCGGGGGCGATCTCCCTGGTCCCGGCTACTTCGTGGCGCCAACCGTGTTCCGCGGCGTCACGACCGAGATGACCATCGCCCGCGAGGAGATCTTCGGCCCGGTCCTCTCGGTGCTCTCGTTCGACGACCTCGACGACTGCGCCCGCATCGCCAACGCCACCGAGTTCGGGCTGGCCGCCGGTATCTGGACCCGCGACATCGGCAAGGCGCACGCGCTCGCGGCGCGTGTGCACGCGGGGACGGTGTGGATCAACACCTACAACCGCTTCGACGCGGCGGCGCCCTACGGGGGGGTGAAGCAGTCGGGGTTCGGGCGGGAGAACGGGCGGGCGGTATTGGACGAGTACACCGAGGCCAAGACGGTGTGGGTGGGCTTGTGAACGGGTGACCCGCCCTCCGCTGATGCTGTTCGTCGGCGCGCTCGCGTGGCACTTCTACTGGGCGAGCACGGTCCCGGTTCCCAGCGACTGGGACCCCGCCTACTACCTGGAGGTGGCGCGTCACCTGGCCGCCGGCGACGGCGCGGTCACCGACGCGGTGTGGAACCTCGGCTGGCTGCCGGACACGCTCCGTCACCCGGCGGACCTGCACTGGATGCCCTTGCCCAGCCGCGTGTTGGTGCCCTTCGTGGCCCTCGCCGCCGACGACTGGCCCGCCGCGCAACTCTGCGCGGTGATCCTGGCTTCGGCCTGGGCACCGCTGGCCTGGGCCTGGGCGCGGCGACTCGACGGGAGCGACGCCGAGGCCTGGTGCGCGGGCCTCCTCGCCGCCACCGGCGGGGGCTACGTGCGCACGGTCACCACGCCGGACAGCATCGCGCTCTACGGCCTTCTCGGGGGGTCGCTGCTGCTCGCGGCGTCACGCCGTAGTCCGCTGGCGTTGCCGTTGGCGGCGTTGGTGGCGCTCACCCGGGGCGACGGGTTCCTCCTCGCCTTGGCCTGCGCCCTGGCCTGGCCGGGGCGCTCCGGCTGGCGAGTGGCGCTGGCGGGGTTGGCGGCCACAGCGGCCTGGTCGGCGCGGTGTTTCCTCGTCGCAGGCGACGGCTGGCTCGCCCTGCGCGCCCGGGTGGCCAATAGCCTCAGCCTCCAGCAGGTGCTCTCCCCGGTCGAGCCGCCGACG
>CAYHRZ010000135.1:9222-10785 GCA_964359125.1 uncultured Klebsiella sp.
CACCCTCGGCGACCGCCTCGGCTTCCTCGGCGGATAACTGGGGACCGTCGCGACGGTGGGCATGATCGTGGGCCTCGGGGTGCTGCCGCTGTTTGCCGCCGTGACCCTCTGGAAACGTCGTGGCGACGACGGCCTCTGGCCGCTTCCCGCCTACGCCCTCGGTTTCCCCCTGGTCATCCACCTCCTCGCGCCCGCCATCGCCGCCGAGGGATCGGTGTACCGCAGCAACGCGGCGTTGTTCGTGCCCCTCTCTGCACTGGCCGCAGTCGGCGCGTCGCGACTCACACGACGCTACCACCCGGCGTTCTTGCCGGGCATTCTCGTACTGGCGACGGTCGTGGGCGCAGCGTTCACGGGGCGCCAGTACCAGCGCGTCCTCACCGCCCTGGCCGACGATTGTGGCTTCCTGGACGCGGTGCCGACCGGCGTGCCGGTGATGAGCTACGACCCAGTGGGCGTGGCGGCGCGCTGCGGTCGTGGCGGCGTGGTCATGGCCCGGGGTCAGCCACTGGCGGCGCTGGCCGACCGCTACGGCATCGACTGGGCGCTGGTGGCGCCCGCTGACTACGACAACGGCACGGTGCGCGCCGAGGACTGGCCGCTCGACGGCTGGGAGCGGGTGGACGAGCGGGTGTTTCGCCGGCGCTGAGGCGTGCGGCGGCCTGTCGCGCCCCTCGGGCGCCGGGCGCCGGTCTCGCTTGCACTTTCCGACGAGATCGCCGATGCTGCGAGGGCGCCTGTGGACCGGCGCCGCACCCCGGAGCGCTCGATGTTTTCCCAGCGGCTGGTCGACGAGGACGGCACCACCAACATCGAGTACGGGCTGATCGCCGCGCTGGTTGGCGTGGCGCTGATCGTGGCGATGACCGCGCTCGGCGACACCCTCGAGGCGCTCTTCACCGACGTGTCGAGCAGCGTCGACAGCGCGGTGTCGGGGTAACTACTCCGCCCGCCACCGCCGCGAGCGCTCCACCTCGGCGGTGTAGGCGGCCACGTCGGCGGCCACGCGCGCCTCGTCCCAGCCGAGCAGTTCGGCCATCCGCCGAGCCACCACCGGGGCCGCCGACAAGCCCTGGTCGGCGTCCCGGTAGTAGAGCTGTGTGCGTCGTAACAGCACGTCGGTGACGGTCTTGGCCAGCTCCTTCTCCACCGCGAAGTCGACCTGGGCTAGCCGCTCGGGGCGCCCGGCGACCAGCGGCGCCCCGAGGTCGGGGTCTCGCTTGATGCGCGTCGCGATGTCGACCGCCCGCGTGCCGTAGGTGCTCACGAGGAGCGCCGCGGTCGCCTCGTCGACCGGCCCCGCGGCCTTCACCAGCGCCTCCACGCGTGCGGCGTTGTCGTCTTCCGGCCAGCCCACGGCGCCCGGCAGCGGCTGTCGCGCGGTGTAGGCGTCGGCGAGCGGGCCGTCGATGGCGCCGGTGAGCCGCAGCATCGCCACGGCCCGGTCCACCAGCTCCCCCGCCATCTTGCGGTAGGTGGTGAGCTTGCCGCCCGCGATGGTGATGAGGCCGTCGCTGTCGACGAGGATCTCGTGCTCCCGCGACACGCTCGAGGCGCTCCCGC
>CAYHRZ010000136.1:0-468 GCA_964359125.1 uncultured Klebsiella sp.
CGCTGAGGCGGCGGAGAGGGCAAAGCGGGCACGGAGGCCCGGGTCGCGGCCAGCCCCCCCGTCGAGCAGCGCACGCCCGGCCTCGGGCGCGCCGTGCCCGACGCGCTGCGGCCCGAAGCGGTTGGGCAGCTGCGCGATGCGGGCCAGGCGCTCGGTGGCGATGGCAGCGTTGCCGCCGCGCACCCGGAGGACGAAGCGGTTTCCGAGCAGCTCGCCGGGTCGCAGCGGGTAGCGCGTTTCCCCGGCCGCGATCACGTCGGCGCCGGGAAGGCCCTGGACGCGGCGTCCACCCACCACGGTGAAGCGCTGGGTCACCACCGCCTCCCGGTCCTTCAGCCCCGCCCACGCCACGGCGGAGAGCGGCACGTCGGCGGCGCGGGCGAGGGTGCGCGCGACGTCGATGGTGTCGCGACCCGTGCGCCGGAGCGAGTACCAGCGCACGCCCCGGCCGCGGGGGCAGTCCGGCGG
>CAYHRZ010000136.1:478-10740 GCA_964359125.1 uncultured Klebsiella sp.
GCAACTCCTCGACCACGAAGTCCTGCGGCACCTGTTTCCACGTGCCGCCCGCCCCGTCGCCGGGCGTCCAGCGGGGAATCGAGGGGTCGCGCTGGTAGCCGCTACTCATCGTCCACCGTCACGACCAGCTTGCCGACGACCTCGCGGTTCTCGAGCATCTCGTGTGCCTCGCCGAGTCGCGACAGGGGGAGCACGGCGTGCACCACCGGGCGCACCTCGCCGCGCCCCACCGCCGCCCAGGCGTCGACCATGTCGGCGCTGGTCCCCATGGTGGAGCCGAGCACGTCGACCTGCTTGAAGAACAGGGCACGCAGGTCCAGGGCGACCTCGTGACCCCCCGTGGCGCCGCAGCACACCAGGCGCCCACCCCAGCGCAGGGCGCGAGTCGAGGCTCCCCAGGTGGGGGCGCCCACCGAGTCGACCACCACGTCGACGTTGCGGACGCCCACCTCGTCGTAGGACCACGGGGTGGCGCCCAGCCGCGCCACGGCCTCCCGCTTGGCAGCGGTGCTCGCCGTCGCGTGGACCTCGCAGCCGTGCGCCCTCGCCAACTGGATGGCCATCACCCCCACGCCGCTGGCGCCGGCCTGGACCAGCACGCGCTCGCCGCGCTGCACGCGGGCGCGGCGGTGCAGCATGTGCCACGCGGTGAGCAGGGCGAGCGGCATCGACGCCGCGCCGGCGAGTTCCAGGCCCGCCGGCACCGGCAGGCACTGCCAAGCCGGCACCGCGAGCCACGGTTGACAGCCGCCGTCGGCGTTCTCTCCTCGAATCTTGAAGTCGCGACAGCGATTCTGGTTGCCAGCCAGGCAGGCGCGGCAGGTCCCGCAGCCCCAGCAGGGGTGCAGGACCACCGGCCGCCCGTCGACGGTGCCGGCGACGTCGGAGCCGGGTACGCGCGGGAGGTGGAAGTCGTGCCCCGGCACGCCGCGGCGCACCCAGGTGTCGAGGTGGTTCAGCCCCACGTGGGTCACGCGCACCAGGACCTCGCCCGGGCCGGCGACCGGCCGGGGCGACTCGCGCGTGGCGAGGACCCCGGGGCCGCCGTGATGGTCGATGACCACTACCTTCATGCCGTGGGCGTACCCCGGCGCATTAGGATTCGCCCGTGCGCAAGCCCGGCGGCCTCGGACCCGTGCAACTCGTCCGCCGCGTGCTCGCCGCGCGGCGCGGCGACGTCCGTGCCAAGGAGGACCTCTACCACCTGCGGGGCGTGTTCACCTTCGTGGCGCTGTTCGCCGCCACGATCGGGCTTCCCGGTGCGCTCCTGGCCTACTACGGCATCGCCGGCATCCGGGCGCAGCAGGAGGCGGGCGCGGCCCAGGTGGCACGCGACGCCGAGCTCGCGGCCGATGGGGTGGGCGCCCAGGTGGAGGCGGTGTTCCGGGCCTTCGAAGACGCGGCGCTGAACCGGCTGAAGTCGGGCCAGTCGGTGCACGCGGGCCTGGGCGAGATGAGCGATGCCCTGCGCGTGGTGTACCGCTTCGACAAGGATGGCAGCCTGGCCGCGCCCTTCCTCCGAGGCGACGGCTCGCCGGTGGTGGCCGAGCGCTGGCGCCTCTCCGACACCTGGCGCGACGGCGCCGCGGCAGAGGCCCGAGGTTCGTACCGCGAGGCCGCGCTCGCTTACCGTGCGCTCGCGGCGCGCAGCACCGGCCTCCTTGCCCGCGGCGACGCCACCTTCGCCGAGGCACGGGCGTTGGCGCGGGCGGGCGATGTCCGTGCCGCCGACAGCACGCTGGCCACCATCGAGCGGTCCTGGGCCGCCGCCCGCACGCCCGAGGGATTCCGCCTCGGCGACCTCGCTCGCCTCAAGCGCGCGGAACTCCTCCTGGCCCAGGACGGGGCTCGCGGGGAGCAAGCCCTCACGGCGCTCGCGGAGAGCCTGCTGGCGGAAGACTGGACGATCGCCCAGGGCGGCGAGGCGGCCGTGGCGCGCCGGTCGCTGGACCTGGTGTCGAGCCTCGCGCCGCGGGAGCAGGTGGCTCGGCTCCGGGGGCGCCTGGAGGAGCGGTCGGTGCAGTTGTACTGGGCGGGCGAGTTCCTCGCCGAACTCGACTCGCTCGGCGCCAAGGGCCGCCTGCTGCGACAGGAGCCGGGCACTTTCAGCTACCGCGCAACCTCCCGCGTGCTCTGGGCCATGACCTGGACCGACACCGACCAGTACGTCTTCGCCCTCGAGTCCGACGCCCTCCTCGGCAAGCTGCGCCTGCTCGCCAGCCGAGCCATGGGCTCGAACAGCGACGTGGCGGTGGGCATCCTCGACGCCACCGACCCCCCGCCCGCGGAGGTGCGGGTGCGCCGGCCCTTCGCCCGCGCCCCGCAGTGGTCGCTCGTGGCCTTCCCCCGCGACCCCGCCGAGTTGCGGCAGCGGCAGGGCGAGGAGGTGCGGCAGGCGCTGGGCATCGTCGGGCTGTCGGTGTTCATGATCGTGCTGGGCCTGGTCCTCAGCGCCAGCCTCGTGCGCCGGGAGCTCGACGCCGCGCGACTGAAGTCGGAGTTCGCGGCCAACGTGTCGCACGAGTTGCGGTCGCCGATCACGCAGATCCGGCTGAAAGCCGAGGCCCTGCAACTGGGGCTCGCGGAGACGCCCGAGCAACGCTCCCGTCACTACGACGTCATCGTGCGCGAGTCGGAGCGGCTCTCGCGGATGGTCGACAACATGCTCGACTTCGCTGCCATCGAGCGGGGGCAGAAGCGCTACAACCTTCGCCCCGGCGACCTCGTGGCCACCGTGCAGAACGTGGTGGAATCGGCGCGGGTGGCGATGGAGATGCGCGACAAGACCATCGTGGAGGCCTACCCCGAGGACCTGCCCGCCGTGCGCCACGACCCGGACGCCGTGGCCCAGGTCGTGGTGAACTTGTTGAGCAACGCGGCCAAGTATGGCGGCGAGGCTGGATGGATTGGCGTTTCCGTGCGATCCTCCGACCGCGAGGTGATCGTGGAGGTGACCGACCGCGGCATCGGCATCGACCCCGCCGAACAAACGGCTATTTTCGAGCAGTACTACCGTAGCTCCGACCCCAGCGCCCGCCGCCAGAAGGGCACCGGGATCGGGCTCACCATCGTGAAGTACATCATGGAGGCGCACCACGGTCGCGTCTCGTTACGGTCTACACCCGGGGTGGGCACCACCTTCACCCTTCACTTCCCGCAGGGAGACTGAACCATGGCGCGCATCTTGTTCGTGGAGGACGAGGAGGATCTCCTCAGCTCCCTCGTGGCGTTTTTCACCCGCGAGGGCTTCGAGGTCTTCCACGCCCGGGGCGGCGACGCGGCGATCCAGCTCGCCGGCCGCATGAAGCCCGACATCGCCGTGCTCGACGTCATGTTGCACGAGGGCCCCGAGGGCCCCAATGGCAAGGACGGCTTCGAGGTCCTCCGCGCCCTGCGCGACCGCGAGTTCACCGGGCCGGTGATCTTCTTGACGGCGCGCACGCTGGAGCACGACAAGCTCCTGGCCTTCGATCTCGGCGCCGACGACTACATCACCAAGCCCTTCTCGCTCCTGGAGTTGCGGGCCCGCGTCCGCGCGGCGCTCAAGCGGGCCGGCGGTGGCAAGGCGGTGTACCGCTACGGGAACGTCGAGGTCGACCTCGACAACTACGTGATCCGGCACAGTGGCGACGCCGAGCCCGAGCGCCTGTCCAACCGCGAGCAAGAGCTGCTGAAATACTTGATCGAGCACCGGGGGAAGGTCCTGCAGCGCGACGAGCTGCTGACCAGCATCTGGAAGTACAGCCCGGGCGTCACGACCCGCACCGTCGACACCCACATCCTCAACGTCCGCAAGAAGCTCCGCGACGACGCCACGACGCCCAGGTTCATCGAGACCCTCCACGGCATCGGCTACAAGTTCATCGCCTCGGAGTTCTGATGTGCTTGTTGGCGGCGAGTTGGGCGCTGGCCGACGACCCGGCGCGTGACTGGGGCACCCTCCACGACGCGCGCCTGGTGGAGGTGGCCGACGGCACGCCCGCCGTGGCGCGGGAGCTGTACGAGGAGCTGCTCGACGACCGCAAGCCCACGGACCCGCTGCACGCCGACGTCGCCTACTGGCTGGGGCGCAACCTGGTGATCGCCGGGGAAGTGAGCGACGGCTCCTCCCTCGATGCCCTCGCCGCCGCCGCCACTCACCCGTCGCTGCGCCCGGCGGCCATGGCGCTCCTGGTGGCGGGGGAGCTCCTCCGCAACGAGGTGCGGGCGCTCCCCGCGGCGTGGACCTTCGAGAAGGGCACGTTCCCGGCGGTGCAACTGCGGCCGGGGCGACAGGAGGGCGGCCTGAGCGTGGTGCGCAGCGGCGCCGACGTGGTGCTGTCCTGGCAGACCTCGGTGCGACCGGGCGAGCCCGACGGGGTGGGTCTGCGCTTCGCCCGGGGTCTGCGCGTAGAGGAGCTCCGGTTCTCGGCGATGGCGAAAGAGCAAGACGCGGTCGTCCGAGTGACCGCTCGCGACGGCTACGGGCTGGAGTGGCACACCCCGGACTTCGCCCTGCCCGCCGACAGTTGGACGGAGGTGGTGGTGCCCACGCGCATCTTCTCGAGGGAGGGCGCGGGACTCACCCGGCTGGAACGGGCCGCCGAGCTGTTGATCGAGGACCTCTCCGGTGAGCGGAGCTCCCTGCGAGGGGAGCACACGCTCTTGCTCGACGACGTGCGGGTGCGCTGAGGCCGGATGCTGCTCGTCCAGAAGTACGGTGGTTCCAGCGTGGCCGACGTGCCACGGCTCCGGCTGGTGGCGGAGCGCGTCGCGGCCTCGCGCCGCGCGGGGCACGACGTCGTGGTGGTGGTGTCGGCCATGGGCAACACCACCAACGAACTCCTGGCGCTGGCCCGCGAGGTGAGCGGGGCGCCGGGCCGACGTGAGCTCGACATGCTCGTGTCGGTGGGCGAGCGGGTGTCGATGGCGCTCCTCGCCATGGCGTTGCAGGAGAAGGGCGTCGCCGCGCGGTCCTTCACCGGCAGCCAGTCGGGGATCATCACCGACACCGCCCACGCCAACGCTCGCGTGGTGGAGGTGCGCCCCGACCGCGTCCGTGCCGCGCTGGCTGCGGGTGAGGTGGCGATCGTGGCCGGCTTCCAGGGGGTGAGTCGCGATCGCGAGGTCACGACGCTGGGGCGAGGGGGAAGCGATACCACCGCCGTGGTGCTCGCCGCCGCGCTCGGCGCCGACGAGTGCGAGATCTGCTCCGACGTCGACGGCGTGTGGTCCGCGGACCCGCGCGCCGTGCCGGAGGCGGTGAAACTGGGGACGCTGACGCTCGACGAGGCCCTCGCCATGGCGCGAAACGGGGCCAAGGTGCTCTACGAGGAGGCCGTGGCCTGGGCCCACCGGGAGAGCATCGTGATCCGCGCCAGCGCCACCGCGCGGCCGGGTGGCGGCACGCTCATCGCGCCGGGGGTCGCGGAGCCACGGTACCGCGCGGTGGTCAGCGACGCGCAGCTCGCACTCGCGCCCCTGTCGATGCTCGGTCAGCTGCCTGGGGCCTGCGTGCGGCGAGCCCATCCCGGCGGCCTCCTGGTCGACACCCGCAACCTCCACGGTGCGGTGAGCGAACTGACGAGCGTCGCGACGGTGGCCGTCGTCGGCAGCGGCGTGGGGGCCGAACCCCGCTTGCTCGCGGGCGCCCTGGCCGCGGCGGCGGGGTCGCACCTCGATTTCTGGGCCGGGGCCGACGCGGTGGTCTTCCTTGTCAAATCTTCGGTCGCGCCGTCACTAGAACGTCACCTGCACTTGGCCTTGATCTCCGCTTCCGGTATGAACGCGGCGCCATGATCCGCCAGTTCCTCAACCCACCCAACTGGTTCTCCTCTGCCAGCCTGTTCTGCGGGCTCTACGCGATCTTCCTCGCGGGCAGCGCCAACGGGGATCCCAACCTGTTCTACCAGGCCGGCTTGTTCATCTTCTACGCGGGGCTCTTCGACGCCCTGGACGGCCGCGTGGCGCGGCTGTTTGGTACGGGCAGCGCCTTCGGCGTTCAACTCGACTCGCTGATCGACATCATCAGCTTCGGGGTGGCGCCGGCGACCCTCGCCTACTTCTGGCAGCTTCGCGAGCTGGGCTCCCTGGGCGTGTTTGCCGCGTTCGCGTTCATGCTCTGCGGGGCCTTTCGGCTCGCTCGCTTCAACCTCATGACCGATGGCAAGGTTCACAATTTCGGGCCGGGCACCACGATCACCATGTCGGGAGGCACGTTGGCTGCGATGGTGATGTGGCAGGCCGGGGGTGGCGACGGGTACGCCATGTCGCCCTCTCTGCTCGCGGCGGTGGCGATGGCCATGGCGGTGCTCATGGTCTCGAGCGTGCCCTACCGCACCCTCAAGACGATGCGGCGCAACGTGCGTACGTTTGCCGGCGTGACGGTGTTTGCCGGCGCCTTCATCTACGTCGGCGTGATGATGGACATCTCCACGGTGCTGGTGGCCCTCGGGTCCATCTACCTGCTCAGCGGGCCGTTGGAACTGGTGTTTGGCTACCCGATCCGCCGCCGTCGCCGCCAGCGCGAGGCGGCCAGCACCGTGGCCAAGGACGACTAGGCGCTACCCCGCGTCGGACTGGATCTGCCCCAGTAGCGACAGGATGTCGTCGCAACTCAGGTTGTTGAGCACGGCCGTCTCCGACTGGCACTCGCCGTCGGTCTTCTCGGCGGCCTCGAGGTCGTCGTTGCACGAGGCGAGCATGTCGTCGCGCGAGGCACCCTCCCAGTCGCTGCGTCCCTCCGCCGCGTAGGCGGCCATGTCTTCTTCGCTGTAGGCTTCGCAGGCCTCCGGCGCCTGCGCGCACTCGTCTTCGTACTGCTGCTCGGCACACTCGTCGGTCTTGTCGATCACCTGCTCGCAGTACTCGTCGCAGGTGTAGGCCCCGTAAGTCTCCGGGTTGAACAAGCTCTCGATCTCGGCACAACCCAGCAGCAGCGTCAGCATGGTCTCTCCAGTCTAGAAGGCGTGGTCGAACGAAAGATACACCTGCGGGCCCTCGTCGGGTACGTTCAGGACCCAGAAAGGGATCGCGCCGACGGCGCCGACGAGGGTGGGGCGGGCACCGAGGGCATCGACCACGGCGTACAGGCCCAGGGTGGTCCCGGCGGCCGCCGCGTGGCTGCTCCCCTCGGCCGAGGACACGTCGTCGCCGCGGCCGATCCAGGAGACGCCTGCTTCCACGCCGGGGACGAGTTGTAGCTGGGCCAGCCACCCGAGGCCCAGCGGCACGGAGGCGTCGCGGAGGGGCGCCCAGCGGTAATCGAGGTTCGCGACGAGGCGCTCGTTGCCGAGCCCCTCGCCGTTGCCAATGGACCGCAGGTTCTCGGCGCCCCCGAGCGACAAGAGCCGGTGTTCCACGGCACCGCTGGCCCAGCCCGCGCGCAGGCGGGAGGCGACGACGTGGGCGGGGTGCAGCGGCAGCAGCAGCACGTGGGTGGCGCCGGCGCCGGCCCAGTGGGCGCCGCCGTCGACCACCGTGCCGCCGTTGACGCCGACCGCGAGCCGCTGTCCCTCGGTCGCGTAGGTGTCGCTCCCGCGGGTGTCCCAGGCGTACGTCACGCCGCCCTCCACGGCGAACTGCCCGCCGGAGACGTCGTGGTACGCGGGGTCGAAGACGGTGGGCCCGGCCACGAAGTAGAGGCGGTGCTGGCGCGCCCGGCGGTTCACGAGGGGGCCGAGGGAGCGGAGGTAGCCCACGCTGGCGGAGACCAGGTCGCGGGCATCGTGGTCCAGGCCCAGGACGAACAGGTTGTGCGTGTCGTCACGGCGGCGGAAGACGAGGTTCCCCCAGGCGACGAAGCTCTGCTGGGAGGGCGAGATGTCGTCGATCCAACCCGTGGCCACGACCGACCAGCGCGCGGGGAAGCGGTTGTTGCTGCGGTCGCCGTCGAGCACCGCCGCGTCGGGGTCCACTACGACCCGGCGGCTGCCCTCCGCGACCGGCACGCTGCTCGGCCCCGCCGGGAAGGTGACCGTCGTGCGCACCCCGTCGTGCTCCAGGACGACCGGTTGCTCCCCGGTGCCCCCGTCGCGACACACCCTTACCTGACCGCGAGAGTCGGGTTCGCACAGGCGGAAGTCCTGGTCAGAGTCCTCGGGCGCCTGGAGCCAGTGCAGGGCGGCCGGGTCGTTGCCCAGGCGCTGCGCGGCGGCGAGCACGGTCTCCGCACTCCCCGCCGCCTCCACCGCCCAGGTGGACGGCAACTCCGGGCCCAGCGCGTGCAGTTGCCGTGCGGCGGCGCGGGGCTCGCGCAGCCCTCGGAGGTAAGGGTCGGTCACGACGCCGTGGGTCTTGTCGAACACGTCCTCGTAGAAGGGCAGCGTCCCGTCGGTGAGCAGCGCGTCGACGATCGGGTTCCACGCCGCCCAGCCGAGCGCACGATCCGCCCGTGGGCCCGGCGCCCCTTCCGCCATCGCGGCGGCAGCGAATTCCCGGTCCCAGGTCGCGGCGAAGGGCGCCACGGCCGCGTACACCGCGCGCCGCACGGCGGCCCAGTGGAAAGCGTGCAGCCCGGGCGACACCCGGAAGGCGCGGTCCGACAGGTAAACCACGCCTGGTCCCGACGTCGCGAGGCGCTGTCGGTGCCGTGTGGCCACGACGACGATGTCCACCGGCTCACCGAAGGGGCGCCGCTCGCCCATGATCGCCGTGAGTTCTTGCTCGACGACGGGTCGCCGGGCGGCACGGCCGATCACCGTGGCCCGTCCCGCGTCGCCCACCGCCACCCGGGCCGGCAGGGCGTTCCGCCCGCCCACCACCGCCAGCGCCAGGCGGTCGCTGCTGCCCGCGTAGTCGAGTCGTCCCGCGGACACCTGCCCGTTCACGACCCCGGTGGTGCCCTCGGGGAGCGCCAGGCTCACCGTCCAGGTCGCGGCGGGGGCCCCGCGGACGACCGGGTACCATGCGCCGTTGGCCCACAGGTTCTTCCCGGGTTCGACGCCGATGTCGCCGTAACGCCGGGGCAGCGTCGTCTCGAAGCTGCAAGCGAGGCCGTCGCAGGTCCAGCGCACGGTGCCCGGGTCCGGCCGCCCGGGGAAGGTCCGCTGGCGCTGCAGGTCGTCGCCGGGAAGGGGCAGGGCAGCGAGTAGGTCCTCGTACTCGACGGCCTCGTCGCTCTCGATGGTGCCGCGGATCACGCGCAGGTCCGGCGACACCTCGGCGTGCACGCGAAGCTCCAGCGCGTGCGCGACCGCCGTGAGGATCAGTACGTGAACCCGATCGCGGTGTTGACGGTGGGCGCGCCGCTGGTGGCGTAGGCCGCCGAGACGCCGAGCGTGAAGTCGCCGCTCTCCAACTCGATGCCACCGCCGAAGGCGAAGGGCGCGTAGTCGGGGTCGAATCCTTCCCCTTCGAAGCCGGTGAGTTCGGTCACGCGCCCGTCGAGGCCGGAGCCGCTGAGGTCGGCCCGCGGCGCGGCGTGGATCCGGTTGACGCCCAGCGACAGAAACGGCGAGAACCGCGAGAGGTTGATCCCGGCCACCGGCCCAAAGGGCAGGGTGTACCCGATGTTGGCCCCGATATCGAGCACGCCCATCTCGAGTTCGTCGTTGCCGACGTAGCCGGCGTAGCCCACCTGGAGGTTCATGTCGGGCAGGAACCGGTAGCCCTCGACCAGCCCCCACCGACCGTACACGCCCACCACCCCGGTCTCGGTGAGTCCGAGCCAGCCGAAGTTGGCGCCCACTTCCAGCGAAGCGGGCAGACCCTTGCGCACCTGGACCTGCGGCACGAACAGCACCACCATCGGGTCCTCGTCGGGATCCGCGAGGTCCCAGCCGGCCGGGTTGGTGCCGTCGATGCTGCCGGTCTGGATGAAGCTCAGGGAGTTGGCCACGCCCACGTGGAAGCCCGACACGCCCAGGGTGCGGGCCGGGGCCAGCGGCTTGTTGGCCAGTGTCGAGCCCAGTTCCAGGACCACCTGCTTGTAGCCCTGGGCCACGTAGTCGTCGCCCGCGATCGACTCGGTGCTGGAGCCCGCGTAGTCGTCCATCGCCAGGATCGAGATCCGCTCCGGGAACGCGGCGAGCGCGGGAGCCGGGAGGGCGAGGAGCAGGGTGAGGGCCACGGGCATCCCGCGCAAGCTACCCGATACCGGGGGGGCGCGTCGAGGCCGCGACGGCTGCGCCGGGGATCTGCAAGCGCTCGCGGAGGCGGGGGTCGAGCCGCCAGACGAATCCGTCGAGCAGGTAGTGCCTGAGTTGAGGCCCCGCGCGCAGCGCCCACAGCGGCGGCACCCAGACCACGACCATCCCCAACTGCAGCCGTAGTTGCCACACCAA
>CAYHRZ010000137.1:0-10730 GCA_964359125.1 uncultured Klebsiella sp.
CGCTCGCCGGGGGCGCCGACCGCGCCGGAAACGCCGTCCTCGGCTCTGCCCCCGACCCCGGCGGCGGCCCCCAGCCCGTCGCCGTCGCCGTTGCCGTCGCCGTCCCCCGCGCCCGCCTCGCCGCCCCCGCCGCGGGCGCCCGCGCCGCCACCGTCCCCCCCGGTCGACGTCGGCCGGCTGGTCGAGCAGAACGCCGTCTGGATCTTCGCCGCGGTGGGTGGCCTCCTCCTGGTCATCGCCGTGATGTTCGGGTTGCGCGAGGCGATCCGCGCCGGGTGGTTCGGCCCCACGGCGCGGTTCGCCGCCGGGGTGGCGGTCGGCACCGGGGCGTGGGCCGTCGCGGAGCTGCTGCGCTGGCGCAAGTACGAGGTGCCGTCGGCCGCGCTGACCGGGGCCGGCGCGGCGATCCTCTACGCCACCCTCTACTCGGGTCACGCGCGCTGGGGGCTGTTGCCGCAGTCGGCGACTTTCGGCGCGATGGCGCTGCTCACGGTGGTGTCGATGCTCGCGGCGTACCGTCGCGACAGCCGTTTCATCGCCTACCTCGCCCTGGCCGGCGGCTTCTCCACCCCGGTGCTCCTGTCGACGGGCGAGAACAAGGCGGTTGCCTTCTTCACTTACCTGGCGCTGCTGGACCTCGGCTTGCTCGCCGTCGCCGTGCGCCGGAACTGGCCGGACCTCGTGGCGCTGGCGGGCGTCGTCACCGGCGTGTTGTACCTGGGGTGGGCGGCGGAGTACCGCGCGCCCGACCAGGTGGTCGTGGGCCTGGTCGCGGCCCTCGTCTTCGCGGGGGGCTGGCTGGCCCTGGTGCCGCGCTCACCCGCCTTGGTCGGGGGCATCTCGGCAGTGGTGGGCCTCGGCCTCTGGTTCGCGGGGGCGGTGGTGATGGGCACGCCCACCGACAGTCTCGCCGTCGACCCGGTGTCGGCGATGCCACTGCCGTGGAACCTCGGTGTCACCGCGTGGATGGGCGCGGCCTACCTCGGGCTCGGTGCGGCGGTGCTGCCGCAGCTTTGCGGCCGGTGGGTTCCCGCCCGGGGGGCCGCGGGCGTGGCGGTGGGGGTGGCGCTCCTGGTGTTCGCGGCGGCGTGGACGCTGGCCGGTGAGCCCCGCTGGGACGTGGTCGCGTGGGTGGTACCGGTGGTCTCGGTGCTGGCGCTGGTGTCGGGCGGGCTGGTCGGCGGGCTCTGGGTCTTCGCCCTCGGCGCCTTCGCGCTGGCGACTTGCAACGTGGCGGAGCCGATGCCCGCGCTCTCCTTGCCGCTGGTGACGGCGGGCATGCTGGTGGCGGCGGCGGTGGGCGCCTACGCCCGGGGTGCGCGCCCGGTGATGCCGGTGGCGGCGGCCTTGCTCGCGGCGCTGCTCTACGTGGACCTCGGCGACCGACTCCTGGCCGGCGACGCGGCGGCGGTGCTGATGGCGGCGGTGCCGGTGTACTTGGTCGTGGGCCTGGGCCCGCTCTTGCGACCGGCGCGGGGCGACTTCTGGGGCGTCCTCGGGGTGGCGCTCGTGCCCGTGGTGTACTTCTACCCCCTGCTGCAAACGTGGGAACACGTGCTCGGTCCCGACGCGATGGGCTTGTTGCCGCTGCTCCTAGGAGCGCACACGCTGCTCGGCGCCCTGGTGCTCGTGCGGCGAGCCCGCGCGGACCTCGCGGACCGGGAACTGGCGATGTTGGTGGCGATCACGCTGCTCGCGGTGGCGGTGACCGTCCCAGTGCAACTGGATCGCCAGTGGATCACGGTGGGCTGGGCCATCGAGGTGGCGCTGCTCGGGTGGGTGAGCCGACGGGTGAAACACCCGTTGTTCGTGATCGCGGGCGCCGCGCTGGCGGCGGCGGTCGGCGCGAGGCTCTTACTCAACCCCTTCGCGCTGGAGTACGGCTCCGGCTCGGGGCCGATCATCCTGAACTGGACGCTGTACACCTGGGGCATTCCCACGGCCTGCCTGCTCGTCGCGGCGCGTTTCTACGAGGCGGTCTGGTTGTCGCGCTCGTTGCGCGCCCTGGCGGTGCTCACGGGGTTCGCCCTGCTCAACCTCGAGATCGCGCACGCCTTCGCCCACGACAACCAGTTGGCCTTCCGGAGCGAGCAACTCGGCGTGGAAATGACGCGGTCGATCGCCTGGGGGGGGTACGGCTTGTTGCTGATCCTCGTGGGCATCCGCAACGGCGCCCGGGCGGTGCGACTGGCGGGCCTGGGCTTCGCCGTGCTCGGCGCCGGGAAGGTGTTCGTGGTCGACTCCTGGAGCTTGTCCGGGTTCGCGCGGGTGGGCGCCTACGCCGGCATGGCCGTCACCCTCATCGCCGCCGCCGTGGCCTTCGCCTACCTCGCGCGGGCCGACCGCGACCGCGAGGCCCGCGAACGGGAGGACCGGAGCGGCGGTGCGCCGCCGCCTGGTGCCCCAACCGAACCCCCGTCCCCCGAGAGCGCCTGATGTCCCTTGCCCTCACTCTGTTCGCCGCCGTCGCGCTGGCGGATCCTGTCGACGCACCCGCCATGGTGGAGTTGGAACTGGCGCCGACCGGCGTGGTGCGGGTGTCCCTGCCCCCCGACGTCGCGGGCGCAGATCCCGCGCTCCTGGGGCAGACACTGCGACTGGTCAACGAGCGCGGGGAGGACCTGCCGTTCACGGTGGCGCTGACCGAGCCCGTGGCACGCGTCGACGAGCACCTCGACGTCGTCCCCGTCGGCTTCGGGTCGTGGAAGGTCGGCCCCAGCGACCGCGTGGTCGACACCCTGCGACTGGCGTTCTCCTCGGAGCGGACCCTGGCCGTGACCGTCGACGACGCCGGACCCTACTGGTTGGTCGACGCCGACGTCGACGGCGAGGCCATCCGGATGGACACGGTGCCAGTGGCGCTCGGCAAGGGCCCGTGGATCGTCACGGCACGGGAAAAAATCGACGGGACCCTGGAACTGTACCGGGCGCGCGGCGAGGTCGACGCGGTGGAGCGGGTGCCGCCCCACTGCCAGGAACTCCCCGCGGGGGAAGCGGCGCTCCGCGAGGGCGGCGTGGCGCGGTACGCGTTGGACCTGGGCGGCCCGCGCCGCGTGACATCGGTCGAGGTACACGCGGACAGCGACCTCTTCGACCGGGCCGTCACCATCGCCGCGCCCGGCGACAACGGCGACGTCTACGGCCGTAGCGACCGGGTGCGGCGGATTCGCGTGGGCGGTGCCACGGTGGAGCGGACCGAAGTCGACGACCTCGACCTCGGCGCCGACGCGCTGGTGGTCGACGTGGCCACCGAGGACGGGCGCGTGCTGCCCGTCACCGGCTTCACCGTCTGTTCGACCGCCGCGCACCTGCTCGCCCGTGACGTGGGGCCGGGCAAGCTCTGGCTCTTCGCGGGTGGGGAGCGCCACGACGAGGCGCAGGACCTCGCCACGGCCCGGGTGGAGCTGCTCCGCGAGGCGGGGCTCTGGACGAACGCCAGCGAGTACCCGGTGGTGCCCAACCCCAGCTACCAGCCGAAGGCCGACCGGGAGGGGGTGAGCAACACCGCTGCGGCCTTGCCGCTGGTGAAGTGGCGCTGGTCGCGCGACGTCGTCGGCGAAGGCTGGGTGCGCCTGCCCCTGGATCGCAGCGTGCTCGCCCACGCCCGCCCCGACCTGGGCGACGTGCGGGTTGTGGATGCCGAGGGGCGCCAAGTGCCCTCGTTGTTGCGCCGGACCGGCCGGGAGACGGCCTGGGAGACGGCGCCGTTCACCCGCGACGAGGTGGGTTCGTTGTCGCGCATCCGCGTGGCGCTCGGTGCCGAACTTGCGCCGGTGGCGACGGTGCGCCTGGGCACCTCGGGTGACACCTTCCGGCGCTCCGTGCGGGTCCTGCGCGACCGGGGGACGATCACCGAGCCCTTGCGCTCGGTGGAGTGGCGAGGCGACCAGCAGGGGGTGAGCCTCGCCATCGCCATCGACGCGGTGGTGGGCCGCGAGTTGCTGGTGGAGATCGACAACGGCGACAACCCGCCGCTTGCGGTGAGCGAGGTGAGCGTGACCTACCCGGAGTGGGAACTACGGGCCCGGGTGTCACCGGGGTCACGCGTCCTCTACGGTGCCCCCGGCGTGTACCGCGCTGACTACGACCTCGCGCTCCTGTCGCAGGACGTGTTCCGGCAGCGCCTGGCTGTCGCGACACTTGGTCCGGAGACGGCCGTGGGGGGCCCCGCCCTGCAGGAGGTGGAGAAGGGGGCGATGCTCGCCGCTGTCGGGCTGCTCGCGCTGGCGCTGCTCGGGCTCACCGCTCGGGTTTTGATCGGCGGCCAGCCGCCCCCGTAGCTGCCAGGTTCATCGCGCCGGCGTGGCCCTCCCCGTAGCTGCGCGGTTCATCGCGCCGGCGGCGCGGTTAGACCCCCCGGCTCCCCGGATCACCCCCATGTCTGCCCTCACCGAACGCCTCGCCGCCGAACTCAAGACCGCCATGCTGGCAAAGGACGCCGCCCGCACGGCCGCCCTCCGCATGATCCGCGCGGCGTTCATCGAGTTGGAGAAGGAGGGCAAGGGCGAGGTCACCGACGAGCGCTGCCTCGATGCCCTCCGGCGCCTCAAGAAACAGCGCGACGACAGCATCCAGAGCTACGAACAGGCGGGGCGCCCGGACCTCGCGGCGGCCGAGCGGGCGGAGTTGGCGATCGTCGACAGCTTCTTGCCGCAGCTTGCTTCCGAGGCCGACACCCTGGGCTGGGTGCGCCAGGCCATCGCCGAGAGCGGGGCAACTTCGGCGAAGGAGTTCGGCAAGGTGATGGGCGTGCTGATGAAGGCGCACAAGAACGACGTCGACGCGGCGCTGGCCCGCACCCTGATCACCCGCGAACTCGGCGGCTAGGGCGTGTTCCGCAGGGTGTTCATCGCCAACCGGGGCGAGGTGGCGTGGCGCGCCGCCCGCACCTGCCTGCGCATGGGCGTCACCCCAGTCGTAGCGGTGGCCAGCCCCGACGCCGGCGCGCAGTGGCTGCGGGAGCCGGGGATCGAGGTGGCCGACGTGGGCGGGCCTCGCGCGTACCTCGACGCCGGCGTGCTGGTGGAGGCCGCGCGAGCCACGCGCTGTTCGGCAGTCTTTCCCGGCTGGGGTTTCCTCTCCGAGAACGCCGAGTTCGCCACGCGCTGCGAGGCCAGCCGCCTGCGTTTCGTGGGACCGTCGGCCGACAGCATCCGGCGCATGGGCGACAAGGCCGTGGCCAAGGCCACGATGAAAGCGGTGGGCATGCCGCTGATCCCCGGGTCCGACGGGCCGGTGGAGAGCCCCGAGGCGGCGGCGCGGCTGGCGGCGGGCTTCGGCTACCCAGTCTTGCTGAAAGCGCGGTCTGGTGGCGGTGGTCGCGGCATGCGCCGGGTGAACGCGGCGAGCGAGATGGCGCAGGCCTTCTCCGAGGCCAGCGGCGAGGCCGCCAGCGCCTTCGGCGACGGGGCGCTCTACCTGGAGAAGCTCATCGAGGGCGGCCGGCACGTGGAGTTCCAGGTGGTGGGCGATCGCCACGGGCGTTGTTTCCACCTCGGTGAACGCGAGTGTTCCGTGCAGCGTCGTCACCAGAAGCTGCTGGAAGAGAGCCCGTCGCCGGCCTTGTCTCCCGTCGAGCGCGAGGCGATGGGGCAGCAGGCCGCGGCGGCTGCGGCTGCTTGCGGCTACCACGGCGCCGGCACCATCGAGATGCTCCGCGACGCCGACGGCAGCTTCTACTTCCTGGAGATGAACACCCGCTTGCAGGTGGAGCACCCCGTCACCGAGATGGTCACCGGCGTGGACCTCGTCGAGTTGATGCTGCGCTCGGCGGCCAACGAGCCCTTGGACCACGTGCCCACCTTCACCGGCCACGCCATCGAGTGCCGGGTCAACGCGGAAGACGACCAGTTCCGCCCGGTGCCCGGGCTGGTGTCGCGGCTGGTCTTGCCCGCCTGGGAAGGGATCCGGGTCGACACCCACCTGCACGAGGGGGATCGCATCCCGCCCCAGTACGACTCCATGGTCGCGAAGGTGATCGTCCACGGGCGTAGTCGCGACGAGGCCATCGCGCGCATGCAGTCGGCGCTGGCCGGGATGGTCGTGGAAGGCGTCCCGACGAGCATCGGCGTGCAACGGCGCATCCTGGCGTCGCCGCGCTTCCGGTCCGGAAACTACGACACCGGCTCGCTACCGGAGATGCTGGGCGCGCCGTGAACCCCCGCGTGCCGCCGGTACTGGCCTTCCTCGTCGCCCTCGCCTGGCGGCTGTGCATCCTCTACTTCTGGCCCACGGCCTACTCCTTCGACGGCTACCAGCGCTGGGCGGGTCGCGACCACATCTTGGTGCAGGACTGGCTGCCAGCGACCCAGGCCATCGTCTTCGCCGTCCACGAGCTCGGCGGCACGCTGATCGTGGGGCGGGTGGCGATGGCGGTGGTCGCCGCGTTGGCCGCGGCCACCGGCACGATCCTCGCCATGCAGATCGCGCGGCGCGCCCTCGGGGAGCCCGCGGCGCTGGCTGCGGGCTGGTCCTTCGTCGTGGGCGGGGTGTACGGGCCCTGGGGGAGCTGGGGCACGGTTTTCTACCAGGAGTCCACCTTCCTGCTGGTCTTGTTCTCGGGGCTGTCGCTGGCGCTGGCCGGTCGCGAACGCTGGGCGGACCTGGTGATCGGGGCGCTGGGCCTGGTGCGCTACGAGGGTTGGCCTTGTGTGCTGCTCTACCTCGCCTGGCGTCGTGACAAGGGGTCGCTTGTTGGCCTCTGGGGCATCGCTGTTTGGCTGGTGATCCGCGGCATGGGCGTGGAAGGCTACCGGGCCAGCCCGGTGAACTTCGCCGACTGGGAGGGCCTGGGCGAGCGCTTCACGCTGTCGGCCTACCGGCACGACGTGTCGATGTTGTTGTACCGGGTGGCCAACTCCGGCGCGCTGTTCTGGATGTTGCTCGGCGGCGTGGGCCTCTGGGCCGCGCGGGCGGTGCGCGGACCGGCGCTGCTCGGCCTGGTGTTCTTGTCGCAAGCGGCGGCGACGTTCGCCTGGCTGGCGGGGTTGGAGGTGTCGACGTCACGGATGTTGGTGATTCCCACCGGCGTGGCCATCGTCCTCGGTTCCGTGGGCGCGGGTTTCTTGCACGGGAAGCTGCCGCGGTTCGTCGTGCCGGCGGTGATGGCGTTCACCCTGGCGGTGCACGTCAACGACGGCGGCCGCCGCGCCAAGGTCGAGAGCTTGCGCGTGCGCCAGGAGCGGGCGGCGGTGGCGCTGATGGACGACTGCCCAGGGTGTACCTGGTGGGTGTTGCCCCGTCGCAAGCTCGGCACCCGGGCGCGTCACGACGGCTGCGAGGTGATCCAGGGCATCACCGACCGGCTCCACGGCCGCGACTTCTACTGCGCCCCCTGGGTGGAGCCCGAGCACGCCTCCCGGCTCTACGCCTCGTGCTCGGGCACCATCCGCTGGGACGGGTCGGTCAAGGAGTACGTGATGGAGCGCCACCTGCCGGGCGCCACGGCGATCCTGCCGGAGTTGCCGGAGGAAGCACCGGGCGACGCCGCCAGCTTCGGGGTCGAGGAGTAGGTGGGCGCGGTGGGTGAGGGGTGGAACCTCGACCGAGTCGGCCGGTCGGTGGCCCTGGCCGCCGGGTGTACCTTCGCGGTGGCGCTGGCCTGGCGCGTGGGGTTGGTGCTCGCCTACCCGGGGAACTACGCCTTCGACGGGCTGCAACGCTGGTCCGGTCGCGAACACGTCCTGGTACAGAGCTGGCTCCCCGCCTTGCAGGCGCTGCTGGTGGCCTGCGACCGGCTGGGCCTGTCGTTGTGGCAGTCGCGGGTGGTGCTCTCCGCCGTGGGGGCCTTGTCCCTCGCCCTGGCCTCGGCGGTGGCGGGGCGCCTCGGCGGCCCGCGGGCGGCGTGGGCCTTCGTGCCCTTCGCGCTGTACGGCCCGCACGTGGCGTGGACGGTGGTGCCCTACCAGGAGGGCGTGTTCCTCTGCCTGCTCGGCGGTGCGATGTTGTTGGCCTCGCACCAGCGCTGGCTCCTCGCCGACCTGTTGATCGGGCTCACCGGCCTCGTCCGCTACGAGGGTTGGCCCTTCGTGGTGGTGTGGTGCCTCTGGCGCCGCGACCCCCGTGCGCTCCTGGCGCTGTGGGGCATGGTGGCCTGGCTGGGGGCCAAGTACAGCTTCCACCTGGTGGGCTACCGCGCCTCGCCGATTGACATCCGCGACTGGGAAGGGATGTTCACCCGGTTCTCCCCGTCGATCTTCCTGCGCGACACCGGCTACAACGTCGAGCGACTCTGGGACTCCGGCGCCGTGTTCTGGATCCTCGGCACCGTGGTGGGCGCCTCGCTGGTCGCTCCCCGCTGGCGGCGGCTCTTGGGTGTGTGGCTGGCCATCCAGGTGGCGATCACGTGCGCGTGGATGATCGCCCTGGAACGCTCGATGTCGCGGATGCTGGTGGTGCCGATCTGGCTGTTTGCGCCCATCGGCGCGGTCGGCTTCGCGCGGCTGTGGGCGGTGACCGGCGGTGCCGCCGTCGAAGGGGGCTGGGCGCGCGAACGGGTCGAGCGACTGGCGGCGCGGGCGGGGCGGAAGGGCATGCTGGGGCTCGCGGCGCTGCTGGTGGCGATGATGGTCTACGACGGCTGGTGGCGGGTGCAGCGCGAGGTCGGCGGCATGCACCGCGAGCGCGCGGCGGTCGCGCTCATGCGCCGCTGCCCGGAATGCACCTGGTGGATCGAGCCACGCAAGCAGTTCGGTCCCCGGCTGCGTCACGACGGCTGCGAGGTGATCCAGGGCATCTCCGAGTTCCGCCACGGCACGCATTTCTACTGCGCGGAGTGGGTCGAGGGCGGCGAGGCGGAGTCCGTGCGGGCGCGTTGCACCAGCCGGGTGTTGTGGCAGGAGGACCGCGAGACGTACATGGTGTGGAAGAAGTGGGACCACGCTGCGGATGCCGACAATGGCGAGGGCGACGACGCGGGGGGTGGGCGAGGGGGCGGGACGACGTCCAGCCCGTAGGCGGGCACCCCGTGGACCGCAGCCGTGGCTGCGCTGTTCATCGCGCCTGCGTTGCGGCCGAGACGTGCATCGCCCACGGCCGCCGCGTGCCCGGGGACCCCGAGGTACCCACGCGGGAGTGACCTCCGCGGTGTCGTGGTCGCCGCCGTGTCGAATCCAGACACCCCGTGACATTCACGGCGGTCACGGCGGGCTATCTCACCACATGCTCCGGCCTGTCGCACGCGCGGCGGGCGTCGTGGCCCTCGCTGGTCTCGTCTGCTTCGCCGCCCTCCGGGCTGCCTCCTCGCCGGGGCGCCGGCGATCTCCGCGCCTGGTCGACCGGCCCACCGGGGGGGTGACCATGGCTGGGGCGTCCTCGGTCGACACCCGGGTGGTGGTGACCCGCAACATCTTCGATTCCAAGTGTGCCCGCGACGACCCCGGCGACCCCAGTCCCTGCGTCGAGGCCGATGTGGACCTGGACCTCGTGGTGTACGGCACCACCGCCGCCAGCGACCCCGCCTGGTCCAGCGCGCTGATTGCCCCCCGCCGCGGGGGTCAGCGCGCCGTGGGCTACGCCGTGGGCGACAGCGTTTTGCCGGGGGTGGTGCTGGTGTCGGTGGAGCGGGGCCGAGTGGAACTGCAACTCGAGAGCGGCCAGCGCACCTGGGTGGCGCTGCTCGAGCCCGGCCAGGGCCGGGAGATTCGCCGGTCGGCCAGCGCCGGCGGCAAGGCGGTGACGCGCCGCAAGGGGGACGGCCGCTACGAGGTGAGCGACGCGGCCCTGGCCAGACTCTACGAGGATCCCTCGGCGGCCACCAGGAAACTCCGCGCCCGCGCGCGGCGGGAGCGGGGCGAGGTGGTGGGCATGACCCTGGGCCGGGTGTCGCGTAGCTCCACGCTGGGCAAGCTGGGTCTCCGCAACGGCGACGTGGTGCGCAGTGTGAACGGGCAGCCGGTGCGCTCCGAGGCGGACCTCGTCAAGGCCTGGGGGTCGTTGAGCAACGCGCGTACCGTGGAGATGGAGTACACTCGTCGCAACGGGAAACGGTCCCTCGCGGCGGACGTGCTGTGACGAACTCGCGGCGTCCGGCGTCTCTCACGACGGGCGGGGCCCCCGCGCATCCAGGGGCCGGGCCCGCGGAACCAACTCGCCGGGTGAGCCCTCACCCCCCGAGTCCGTTCGGCACGGTGAGCGTAATGAGTCGCGACAGGTGCCATGACGCGAGCAACGTCGGGGCCTGGCGACACGGTCGCGCGGGCATGCCACACGGCAACACAGGGCCCGTCGTGTCCCGGGGAGCGGCGAGGCGCACCACGTTCGATGCCGGGCCACCGCCGCCACCACCCTCACCCCTTCGCCGTCGCCCCCTGGTCGAGGAGTTCGCAGCGCGGGCACTAGAACCCCACCACCCCGAATGCCGCCCGGTTCCCGGCGCGGGCGGCCACCACCACCTTGCGGGAGGAGGTGACGTACACGTCGACGTCGTCGACCGTGCCCAGGCCCGTCTGCAACTGCAACTCCACCATCGATCCCACGCTACCCCAGCCGAGCCACGGCTCACCGGTGCCGTCGGCATACACCACGTAGGCCGTCCCGGTGGCGCCCACGTGGATCTCCACGTTCCGCGCCGCGCCCGAGGCCAGTCGCTGCCGGGCGCCATCGACCTCCACGTACACGCCGTCGGTGTCCTCCGCGGCCGCGAAGGCCGTGTGCCCGGTGACGATGTCGGTGTCCAGGTCGTAGGCGTTCCAGCCGGGCTCGGCGCTACTGTAGGACAGCCCGTAGGCGTC
>CAYHRZ010000138.1:0-10462 GCA_964359125.1 uncultured Klebsiella sp.
TGGATCACTTTGCCCGAGCCAGAGGTGGATCACTTTGGGCGGGCCTTGACAACACCCAAGCCCCCCAATTTCGGACAACCACCGACCCTAAGCCGCAGAAAACATGACAACTCACCCGGTTCCCACCCACCAGGCGGGGGCCCATGCCGCGAAAGTGACGCTTCCACCGTCGCCGGTGGCGCCGCGTGCGCCCGCCGACACCCGAGTTGTACGATTTCCTGCCGCTTAGGTCGGGCACCTGTCTTGTTTTGGGGGGCTTGACCTAGCGCCGAGGGCGGGCTCAGGACGCGCCGGCGCGCGAGTCCGCGGCGGACGGGCACGGGGGCGGACGCCGTCCCCCCGGCGCCGCGGGCGCAGGTCGGATCGCGTTCAACGGAAGTTTCGGTAGAACGCCCACGAGGGCCGCGACTGGACCGGCCCGGGGATGAGACCCCAGAACCGGGGGTCGCCCACGACGCGCACCACGGCGGCCAGCAGGGGTTCGGCAATCACCTGTCCGCGAGACGGCGCGCCCCGGACCAGCGCGTAGACCTGCCCGCGCGACACGTCCAGCACCTTCGCCAAGCCCGCCGCGCCCAACTTCCCGCGTTCGAGGAGGCGATGAGCCGCGGCCGCGCGTGCCGTCAAGGCGCGGGTTTCCGGGAACCAGCGGGCCCCGACCACGGTCAGGGTCACCGCGCTCACCGCGTCGCGAATCGCGAGGTAGTCGAAGTCCTCGTACCGGGTTTCCGGCAAGGTGGTGCCCTCCACGCTCACCGTGGGGTCGCTCGACACGTAGGTGTGCAGCCACCTCGGCCGAGGGTGTGGCTCGGCGCTGCCGGGTACCAACCCCACCAGTTCCCGGTGGGTCGACAACGGCCACGCCAGCGGGTCGTCAACCAGCCCCTTGCGGCAGGGGTTGAGGTGCACGTACCGCAGGACGCGGAGTTCCTTGTCGGGCGGCACGAACTCGGGTTCCGGGGCCCGCTCCCAGGTCGACCCGCTCGGCTCGCCTCGGTGCTGCCTGCGCCAACGCGCAAATGCCGACATCACGTCTCGCAGGCGGCCCAGGCCCTCGCCGTGCGGCAGCAACAGGTGCACGTGGTCCGGCATCACGCACAGCGCCACCAGCCCCGGAAACGCACTCGCGACGAGCGCGTACAGCCGAACGCCCTCCTTCCACGTGCGAAACAGCAGGCAATGGCGGGGAGCCCGAGCGACGTAGTGGTGCATGAACCCGCCCCTCGCAAGGCGCGGGCCAACGGTGAAACGTGCATTTGAGGCAGGCGCCCCGCCCGACGGCCGTCGGGCCCGTCCGACAGCCGTCGGCGCGGGATAGCGCCGCCGGCACCCGGGAGTCCCATGCCGCTCGTCGCCCCCAGCATCCTCAGCGCCGACTTCGCGCGCCTTGGCGAGGAACTCGAAAGCGTGTCGTCCGCGGACTGGATCCACGTCGACGTGATGGACGGGCGCTTCGTCCCCAACATCACCATCGGCCCGCTGATCTGCGAGGCCGCGCGGCGCTCCACCCGCCTTCCGCTCGACGTGCACCTGATGATCGTGGAACCGGAGCGCTACGTGGAGGAGTTTCGCAAGGCCGGGGCGGACTGGATCACGGTGCACGCCGAGGCCTGCGCCCACCTGGATCGCAACCTCCAACAAATCAGGGCGCTCGGCGCCAAGGCGGGCGTGGCGCTCAACCCGCACACGCCGGAGCAGGTCATCGACTACGTGCTGGAGGTCACCGACCTCGTGCTCTGCATGACGGTCAACCCGGGCTTCGGCGGACAGTCCCTGATCGACCGGGTTTTCCCCAAGGTGGAGCGCATCCGCTCCCGGGTCGAGAAACTCGGACTCGCTACCCTGATCGAGGTGGACGGCGGCGTGAAACCCAGTAACGCCCGGCGTTTCATCGATGCGGGGGCGCACGTGTTGGTGGCGGGCTCGGCGGTGTTTGGCGCGCCGGATCGCGCCGCGGCGATCTCGGCGATCCGCGGCGCCTAGGCTCGCGTACACTGCGGTATGCCTACCCGACGTGCCGTTCTCGGTGGACTCGCGATGGCGGCCTGCGCGCCAGGGACCTCAGGCCCTGACACCGCGGCCGGCAACGCGGACGACCCGACCTCGCTGGAGCCCATCACCCCCAACGACGACTTCTACACCGTCGCCATCTCCGGGTGGCAGCCCGACGAGGCGTGGCTGGCGGCGTGGTCGCTGACGATTACCGACCCCGACGGCAACAGCTTCTCGCTGTCGCTCGACGACCTCGCGGCCGTGGGCACGGCCGAGGTGGAACACACCCTCTCCTGCATCGGCTCGCGATCGGGCTCCGCGACGGGGAATGCAGTGTGGACCGTGGTCTCCCTCGACGAACTGCTGGCGTTCCTCGGCATCGAGAGCGACGCGCCCTACCTGCGCTTCACCTCGGGCGACGGCTACTCGACGACGCTCCCGCGCACCGACGTGGCCAACGGGCTTGGCCTCGCCACCGGCATGAACGGCGTGCCACTACCGTCGGCGCACGGGGCGCCGCTGCGCGCCCTGGTACCCGGGCGCTACGGCATGAAGAACCCGAAGTGGATCGAGCGGATCGACCTCGTGAACGAGTGGGAGGCGGGCTTCTGGGAGTCGAAGGGATGGTCCGACAGCGCCGAGTACCACGTGTTTTCGTGGTTCATCAAACCCGACGCCTACGCCACCGCCGCGAAAGAAGGCGCCTACATCCACGGCATCGCCTTCGCGGGGGAGCGGAGCGTAGCGAAGGTCGAGCTATCCGAAGACGGAGGCTTGACCTGGTTCGAAGCGGAGATCGTGTACCCCGGGGGCCCCGGCGTGTGGACCATCTGGCGCTTGCACTGGGTGCCGTCGTCCACCGGGGAAGTCACGCTGCAGGTCCGGGCCACGGCCGCCGACGGCACCGTCCAAGCCGACACGGAGACCAGCGACGCCGACCTCGACGGGCTCGAGGCCCACGACCGGCGAATTTTCGTGGTGGTCTAGTTGGCGGAGGCATTCAAGGACCTGCTCAACGCCACGACCGTGGCCGCGACCGGGCGGATGCTGGCCACCGGCGGGAGCCTTGCCGAGGAAGCCTTCGTGGCGCGGGCCACGGCAGGGCTCGACAAGCTCGAGCTCAAGGCGCGAGTCCGGCACGTCGCTGACGCCATCCGCGCGGCCCTTCCGGGACCTTGGCCGCAGGCGGTGGACGCTCTCGTCCGCTCCCTCCCTCCACCCTACGAGGGCGAGGATCGCTTGTCGGCCGGGCTGTTCCTCTGGCCGGTGGCCACGGTGGTGGAGGTGTACGGCCTCGAACACCCGGAGCTCTCGCTGCCGGCCCTCCGGGCGATCACCCAACACGCGTCGGCGGAGTTCGCGATCCGCCCTTACCTCGTCCGCTGGCCGGACCAGGCCTGGGTAGCGGCAGAGGCCTGGAGTCGCGACACCAGCCTCCACGTTCGGCGCCTGGCCTCCGAGGGCACCCGCCCACGGCTGCCCTGGGGCCAGCGCCTCGCCGCCAGCGTCGCCGACCCTTCGCGAGGCCTCGCGCTGATCGAGCGCCTCGTCGACGACCCCTCCGCCTACGTGCGCCGTTCCGTGGCGAACCACCTCGGGGACGTGGCCAAGGATCACCCGGCGCTCGCTGTCGAGGTAGCCCGTCGCTGGCTGCCCGGCCGGCGTCGCCTCGTCGAACACGCGCTGCGCGACCTGCTCAAGAAGGGACACCCAGGGGCCCTCGAACTCCTGGGTCACGCCGGCCACATCGCCGTGGGCGAGGTGGCCGTGTCCCCCGCCGAGGCGGTACCGGGCGGGTCCGTGGAGGTGACAGCCACCCTCACCGGCGCAGGCACGGCGCGCGTGGACCTGGTGTGGGCCTGGCCCTCACCTCGGGGCTGGGCCAGCAAGACCTTCCGAGGTGCGGTGAGGCAGCTGTCGCAGGGGGAAAGCTGGCAGTTCCGCCAACGCCTCTCCCTGCGCCCGGTGACGACGCGCCCCTTGCGACCGGGCGAACAGCGAGTGTTTCTCCGTGTCAACGGGCAGGATCACGGCCCCGCCACCTTCATCCTGCTTGACGCCTCGCCGCCCGGGGAGTAGGTCAGCCGCGTTCGGGGCGTAGCGCAGTCTGGTAGCGCGTCTGGTTCGGGACCAGAAGGCCGTGGGTTCGAATCCCGCCGCCCCGACCACTGATGCGAAGGCCCGTCGGAATCGCGAGATTCGGCGGGCCTTCCTGGTTTTTTGGGGTTCGATCGAGCCGGTAGACGGGTTGGCGGCTGGCGCGGGCGGCGGCTATTGCAGGTTCTTCGTCCATGATGTGGCAAGAGGGGAACTGGTGGGATCGCTACGTGGTGGAGCGAGATGGGGGAGCTCGTCGCCTGTGGGGGCGCAGGTAGACCGACGCGACCTCGAGGCCACCTCGCCGTCCCCCGCGCCATCTCGGGCGAGGCTCGGCGAGTAGGGCGCACCGCCGCTGGCGTCGGGCGCAGCCCGCTCGCGGGTAGAACACGGGACGAGACCCGCTACCAGGGCCGCCGCCCCCGCCGCGATGCGGCGACGTTCGTGAGTGGCGTTCCCGTCCGCGCATCCACCTCAACAAACTCGCCGTCGTCGCCATGGAGCACGACTCGGTGGCCGTCGGCTGCGGAAACGTTGTAGTAGCCCCTTGTGATCCCGATCATCCCTTGGCCCTCATACTCGACCGACCGCAGGTTCGGAACCTGCCAGACGACTGCACCCTTGCGGGATACACCGAACACGTTTTCCGGCGTCTCCATGTCGATGACGACGACGACGACGTCCCCGGCGACCACCCAGTCGCGGATGGTGCCGGCCAATACGACGGACAATTCGTCCACGGTCAATGTGCGGCCCTCTATTTTCACGGTCGCGCTGCCCTGGCGGAGTCGCGTCATCAAGCGGTGCCACTTCTTGAACATGCCGACCTCCGATGCGCCGCGGATGAACCAACTGCGCTGACCCGCTCGCGACGACGGCGTCCACGAGTGGTGAGTCGACCGCCCGTGGGCGTCATCCCGCCCTCCGTCCCGGCTGCGATAGCAACTGCCGGAGGAACTCCCCGCGCGGCCGATCCCCCCGCAGTTCGTCGAGCCTCTCGGCTTCTGCGGACGTCAGCAGCACCGGCACTCGGACCGTGCGCTGCTCGTCTGGGCGGCGCGCCCGCTGGGGAGCCGGCATCGAGTCGCCGAACCGCGCTTGCCACGCCGCCGCCGCCTGCTCCTCCTCCCACGCCATGAGCTCAAGCGTGGAGAACTGGTAGGGCGTGGACCCGTCCGCGGGGTCAGGGCAACCCGATGGGCACTGCCAGGCGGCGCCATCGAACGGGAGTACCCGATCGCCGCGCCGGAATCGCGTGACCTTCGAGACCAGGACCGCCGGCTTGCCGCAACCGGAGCACGACGGAGAGGGGAGGTTCGGCTTCATGGTTCACCCTCGGTGGAAGCTGATGACGACGATGCCCGCACGCTCGACGAGGCGGATCCACAGGTGGCCACCATCCCAGAACTCGGGCGTGAAGACCCAGATGACGCCCCCCTGCGGCGTGGTGGAGTCCTCCACCCGGAGGAAGTCCTCGACTGCCAGCTCGAGGAGCTGGAGGCGGAGATCCTCGGCGGTCCACTCGAGGTCGCGCATCCCCTCCACGGCGTACGCTCGGATCTCGACTCTCCCCTCGGTGACGGCGCGTCGCAGCCGCTGGAGGAAGGAGGCGAGTTGATCGGAGGAGGGCGGCACATGCACGTAGTATGCTCATGCTGTGTGCAACGTCAAGCGTCGAGCGCTGGGCCAGGCGAACGCGTACCGCAGGGCGAGGCACTCAGGGCAAACACAGCCTCGAACGAGAGCATCGCCGGCGAGTCCCACAATTGAGAGCCCAGCAAGGCGGTTCGATAAGCATTCGGCCATCCCGACCATCGATCTGAAGGCCCGTCAGAATCGTGAGATTCGGCGGGCCTTCCTGGTCTTTCGGGGTTCGATGTCTCGGTGGCGTTCGGCGCCACACCGCCGTGAGCTAGGTTCAACCTACGTTTCTGGGTTCGAATCCGGTCAGGGCTCGACCGCGATCGGCATCGCGGAGTGTTTCGGCTGCGCCGAGCCAGTCGCCGCCGCGTACGCGGCGTCGCTCACGATGTCCTGCCGGAACCGCGCGTGACACGCCGTGCATGACGCGACGGTCGTGGCCGTGGCCTTGACCACCCCGCCGCGGTCCTTGGCGCGCGCCGCCTCGCCGATGCCGTCGGAGGTCGTGTGGAAGGCGAGCCCGCGCTCGGTGAAGCCCGGCGCCCCCGCGCCCATGTGCTGGCACATCATCGAGGTCTGCGGCGAAGAGCCGAGGCGCCCGGCGGCCGACTCGATCGCCGCCCAGTCGTCCGTGGAGAGCGCCGCCGTGATTTCGCCGACCGCGACAAGGTGATCGCGCATCATCTCTTTCTGGTGCGTCGCCATCATCGGCGTGAGCGGCAGCGGCGCGCGGTTGTCCATCGCTGCGGCCGCGTCCCGGGGGTCGGGCGGGGAGGGGGGAGCCTCCTTCGGCGCGCATCCCGCGAACGAGACGAAGGGGATCAGAGTCAGGGTGGAACGCATGTCAGTCCTCGGGAACCTGAGTTTTCTGAATGGCGGCGGCGAGCGTGTCGACGGCGCCGACGATGGTGGCGCGGTCCGCGGGGTCGATGGCGCCGAGCAGGCGCTCGAAGCGCGCGCGGCTGCGGCGGTCGACCCTCTTGGCCAACTCCCGGCCCACCGGGGTGAGTACGAGTCGGACCGCTCGCGCGTCGTCGGGGCACACGCCGCGGACGACGAGGCCCGCGTGCTCCATCCGCGCGCCCAGCCGCGACACGTTGCTCATGTCGAGCTGGAGCTGCGCGTGCAGGTCCGACACCCGCAGGCCCGCCGGGTCCGCGTCGTCGAGGAGCGCCATCAGCGCGTGCGCCTGGACGATCGGGAGATCGACGCCGCAGGGGGTCACGTCGTCGCGCAGCAAGCCGAACGCTCGGCTGAGGCGCTGGATGGCGGTGCGGAGGTGAGCGGCGTCGGACAACGAGGATGCCTTAGCCGATTTTGCTTGCGAACGCAAGTAATAGCCGCTCACGTGCGGGTCGAGCGGCGCAAGCGCCCGTCCTCCATCTCGATGACCTCGTCGAACACGTCGAGCGAGCGGTGGTCGTGGGTCACGACGAGGACGGCGGCGCCCTGGTCGTCAGGCCGGGTGACCGGCGGTGACGCGGGTGGCCCGCAAGGGTCAAGCGGGGTAGCCCTCACGACTGATGTTTCGCCGCCTCGCCCGAACCCTCCTACTCCTTGTCGCCGTGCTTGGCCTTCTGCCGGGCGTGAGCGAGGCCGTGGAGCAGCTCGGCGAGCTGATCGAGCACGGGCACCCCGCGCACTCCGTCCCCGGCGAGACCGATCCCCTCGCGGGCGAGCACGGCTGCACCCCGGTCCAGCACCAGTGCCCCTGTCACGAGGGTCAGTCCATCGCGCTCTACAGCTACACCGTAGGTGCGATGACGTCCGAGCACTGGCTCACCTGGATGATGGAGGCCGACCGGGTCCGCGTGCATGCGACGTCAAGCCGCACGCCCGCCTCGAACGACAGGCTTCCCATCCTGGGCGCGAACGCGCCCCCGACACCCCCTCCGAACGCCTGAACGGACGGGCGCGCGACGACCGCGCGTCTTGGTCGTGAGTCCCGCACGCATGCCCGTGGTGTGCGTCCAGCCGGCGATTGCCGGTCCCTCACCCGTTCGGAGTCCGATTGCTTCTCCTCCTGTTCGGGGTGGCGTTCGCCGCCCCCCTTTCGCCCGACGACGCCGTCGCCGCCGCGCTCGCTTCCAATCCTGAAATCGCCCGTGCTGACGCCGAGTTCATAGCCGCGAAGGGCGCGTCGCGGCAGTCCACCCTCCTCCGAGAGAACCCCGAAATCGGGGGAGCCTACGGCGTGGTCGGTGGCCGCATCGACGCGTCCGTCGCCCAGCCGCTTTCGGTTTCGGGCGAGGGCCTCGCGGACCACAAGAGCCAGCAGGCGCGCGCGGCCGCGGCCGAGGCCGCCGCGGAGCGCGCCCGGCTCGAAGTCGCGGCCGAGACCAGGCTGGCCTACGTCGGGGCCGTCGTTGCGCACCAAGAGGCCACGCTCGCCGCGCAGGCGTTCGACCTCGCAACGCGCCAACTCACGGCCACCGAGGCGCGCGTTCGCGCGGGCGAGGCGGCCGACCTCGACCTTCGTCTCGCCCGGCTCGATCAGGCGAAGGTCGCGGGCGAGTTGCTGGCGGCCCACTCCACGGAGGCCGAGGCCCTCGCCACCCTCTCCGCGCTCGTCCACAGGCCGGTCACCGGCGAGGACCTCGCGACCGACCCGCTGGCCGCCGCCCCCGAGCCCAGGCCGCCGAGCGGGGAGGAGCGGTCCGACGTGCGCGCCGCCCGACTCGCCGTGGACGCCGCGGACGCCGCCGTCGCCCGCGAGCGCGCCGCGGCGCTTCCGCCGGTGACGTTGGGCGCGTTCTACGAGGCCGAGGGCGGCAGCGTCGCCGCCGGGCCATCTCTGGGGGTCACCCTCCCGCTCTGGCACCAGAACCAGACGGGCGTGGCGGAAGCGCGGGGTGAGGCAGGGGTCGCCCGCGCCGAGCTGGGCGCCGCCACCGCCCGGGCCGAGGCCGAGAAGCGCACGGCCGACGACGCCCACGCCAGCGCGGTCACCACCATGGCGGCGGTGCCCGCCACCTCGGACGACGCCGCCGCGGCGCTGGTGTCCATCGAGTCCGGCGTCAGCTCCGGCGAGCTCGACCTCGTCACCACCATCCTCCTTCGCGACGAGGTCATCGCCGGCCAGGAGGGGCTCATCGACGCCCGCGGCCAGCTCGCCAACTCGCGCATCAACCTCCTTCTCGCCACCGAGGACGAAGCGCTCCTCGGCGGAGTTTCCCGATGATCGCAACCCTCACTTTCTTCCTCGCCTGCACCGGCGCCGCTCCCGAGCCCGCGGAGGTCGACGTCGAGGGGGTCGATCACGCTGACGTGGTCATGCTCTCCGAGGCCGCGCTGGCGAACGCCCACCTGCGCGTCGAACCGCTCGCGCCCACTCCGCTCGCCGGGGCGGGCGTCGCTCCGGCCCGCATCGCGCTGGACCCCCGCCGCGAGGCTCACGTAAGCGCGGTCACCGGCGGCCAGGTCGAGCGGATCCTGGTGCGACCCGGCGACCCCGTGTCCGAGGGGACCGCCCTCGCCACGGTGCTCTCCCCGGACCTCGGCGAGGCGGTCGGCGCGCACCTCGCCGCCGGCGCGCGCCTCGAGGTCGCCATCGCGAAGCGCGATCGCGTGGCCCAGCTCCTCGCGGACGGAGTGGCCAGCAAGTCCCAGCTCGCCGACGCGCAGGCCGAGCACACTGTCGCCGCCGCCGAGCACGAAGCCGCCGAGGAGCGACTGCGCGTGTTCGGCGTGGAGCCCGCGAGCGTGGTCCCGGCGAAGGGGCAGCACTTCTCCTCACGCTTCCAGGTGCGGAGCCCCGTCGCCGGAACCGTGCTGACCGCCGACGCCGCCATCGGTACCACGGTCGAACCCGGCGCGGCGCTGTTCCACGTCGGGAACCTCGATGAGGTGTGGCTCCTCGCCGACGTGTACGAGCGCGACCTCGCCGCGGTGAAGTCCGGCAGCGCCGTCAGTTTCACCGTGGATGCCTACGGCGAGGAGCTGTTCACCGGGACGGTGGACCAGGTCGGCGACTGGCTCGACCCCGACAGCCGCACCGCCGAGATCCGCGTGGTCGTCCCGAATGCCGACCACCGGCTGAAGCCCAACATGTTCGCCAAGGCGCGACTCTCCCTCGCCGACACCCCCGTCACGGACGGGTTGGCCATCCCGGCGGACGCGGTACAGACGGTAGAAGGCAAGCCAAGTGCGTTCGTGGAGGTCGAACCGGGCAAGTACGCTGTGCGCCCAGTCAAGGTGGAGCCCCTGCCCGACGGCCGAGTGCGCGTCGTCTCCGGGCTCGCGGCGGGCGACCGCGTCGTGGTGGACGGGGCGTTCACGCTGAAGAGCGAGCTCGCGAAGAGCGAGCTGGAGGGCGAGTAGATGTCCATCGAACCCTCCGACAAGGAGCTGCTCGCCGGGGGCGGCGCGGGTCTGCTCGACCGCATCGCCGCTACGTCGTTGCGCAACCGCCTGCTCGCCGTCATCGGGCTCCTTCTGCTCGTTGCGCTCGGCATCAGGTCCATGCTGCGCCTTCCGATCGACGCCGTACCCGACGTCACCAACGTCCAGGTGCAGATCCTGACCGACGCCCCGGCGCTCGGGCCCCTGGAGATCGAACGCTTCATCACCACTCCCGTCGAACAGGGGATGGGGGGCCTTCCGCGCCTCGAAGAGATTCGCTCGCTCTCGCGCTTCGGGCTGTCCGCCGTGACCGTCGTCTTCCAGGAGGGCACCGACATCTGGTGGGCGCGCCAGGTGGTCGGGGAGCGGATCGCGGAGATAGGACCGCAAA
>CAYHRZ010000138.1:10472-10712 GCA_964359125.1 uncultured Klebsiella sp.
TTGATCCCCGAAGGATACGGTGAGCCGGAGATGGGGCCGGTGTCCAGCGGGCTCGGAGAGATCTTCCAGTGCGAGGTCAAGGGCGACGGGAAGTCGCTGATGGACCTGCGCGACGTGCTGGAGTGGCAGATCGCTCCGAGACTCCGTGCCGTTCCCGGCGTGGTCGAGGTGAACTCGTTCGGGGGCGAGCTGCGCACCTTCGAGGTGCAGGTCACGCCCGAGGCGTTGGCGGCCCAAGGC
>CAYHRZ010000139.1:0-10672 GCA_964359125.1 uncultured Klebsiella sp.
GACCATCGAGTTCGCCGTGGACCTGGATCTGGACTTCGCGAAGTTCGCGATCACCGTGCCCTTCCCCGGCAGCAAGCTCTTCGAGGACCAGTGGCAAAAGACGCTCTTCCGCGATGACTGGGAGAACTACACTACCTTCAACCCCGATCCCGACCGGCTGGTGTACCACCCGGAGGGCTACGACCCCGAGTTGTTGATCAAGATGCAGCAGTACGGGCTGCGGCGTTTCTACATGCGCTACGACCAGGTTCGACGGCAACTCGTGGAACTCAAGACGATCAACCCGAAGATGATGCTCTACGGCATCTACGGGATGGCGATCTAGCCGGCGCCGGATTGTGGCGGCGAGCGCGACCAGGGCGGAGGGCGTGGCGGGCGTCTCGCGGGGCGCCGTCCGCACCGCCATGGGCCACCTCGGCGTCGGGTGTTTGGCGACCTGGCCGATGGTCGAGGCCCCGGCGTCCCGGCTGATCGGGCACCCCTTCGTCGACGTGTGGAACCACGCGTGGGGGGCCTGGTGGTTCTGGGACAGCCTCTCGCAGGGGGCGCTGCCGCTCCACACTCGCCTGCTCGGCGCGCCCAGCGGCGGCTACCTCTGGTACATCGACCCCATTGGTGCGCTGGCCACGGCGCCGCTGGTGCCGGTGCTCGGCGTGGTGGCGGCGTGGAACGTGCTCGTGCTCGCCTACGTCACCCTCGCCTCGGTGGCGGGTCGGGGCCTCGCGCTGGCCCTCGGCGCCTCCGCCACCTCGTCCTGGGTGGGCGCGGTCGCCACCGCGGTCTCGCCCTACCTGCTCAGCGAGATCCACAACGGGATCAGCGAGGCGGTGGGCGTGTGTTGGTCGGTTTTCGCCCTCGCGGCCCTGGCGCGGGCGGGTGCCGCCGACGGGCGCCGTCGTGACTGGGCGATGGCTGGACTCTGGGGGGGGCTCACGGCGGTGGGCACGGTCTACTACGCGCTGGGGCTGGCCCTCGCGGCCCTGCCCCTGGCCTTGCACGCCGCGTGGCGCCGTCCCCGGGAGGGCACGCTGGGGATCCTCACCGCTGCGTTGGTCGCCGCCGCCATCGCCGTCCCCACGTTCCTGCTCGTGCGGATCACCCTCGGCGACCCCGCCGGGGCGCTGATCGGCCGCCCCGACGCGCCCCTCTCCAACCCCGCGATCTTCGGGATCCTGGCGCACAACGCGGTGGACCCGCGCTCGTTCTTCGTGCCGGGCGAGTTCCAGTCGGTCGACGTGAGCCGCTACGGCGAGTTCTTCCTCCACACCTCGTACGTCGGGTGGGTGGCGCTCTGTCTCGCCCTGTGGGGGCGCCGCTGGCTGGTCCTCGGCGCGGCGACGTTGCCGCTGGTCTTCAGCCTGGGGCCCTTCTTGTACTACGACGGGGATTTCGTGCGGCACGGGGCGCGGCTGGTGGACCTCCCTTACCGCCTGCTGTTCGAGGTGCTGCCCACCAGCGCGCTCGGGCACCCGCAGCGCGCGGGGTTCCCGGGGCTGGCGCTCTTGTACGGGCTCGCCGCCGCCACCCTGGCCAGGGCCCGCCCCCCGGTGGTGAGCATCCTCGCCCTTGCGGTCGCGGGGGAGGCGCTGCTGTTGTCGCCGGCCGCTTGGCCGATCGCGCGCACCGCGCCCTGGGACGACGCCTCGGCTGTCCACGTCCGCGAGGCGGTAGCTCGCCAACCCGACCGCGCGGGCATCGTACTGGACCTCCCGGGCGACGTTCCCGGTAGCGGGATGACCACGAGCCGGTACCTGCTGCTGCAGGCCACCCACGGCTTGCCGCTCCCCTACAGCCCCGACGTGCGCGTCGCGGCCTGCAAGCTACAAGACACTTCAGCCCGGGCGTTGCTGCAACGGCTGCCGTCCGCCGACCGGGTGGTGACGGCGGCCTCGTTGCACGCCGCGGGCGTGCGGTGGGTCGTGCTCCACGGCGACCTGGCCGACGTGAGCACGGAGGAACGGGTTCTCACGCCCGTGCTGGGCGAACCGGAGCGCTTCGGCGAGGTGGCCGTGTACCCCGTGACCCTGAGTGACCCGGGGGGGCCCTAGGGGTCGCTCTCCATGGCGTCGCGGATGGCCGAGCGTGGCCGGGTCAGGGGCTGCTGGTCCCAGCGATCGGGCCCGGTGGACACCGCCGCGCCCTGCTCCGGGACGGGCACCGTCGCCGGCCAGCCGGCGTCGAGAATCGCCCCGACGAGGGCCACCGCCAGCAACCGCGCCCCGGCGGGGCTGGGATGGAGCCCGTCGTGCAGCACCGCGCTGGCGGCCCGGCCGCCGTAGGCGTCTTTCGCGCGGACGACGGGTACGCCGAAGGCCTCCGCCGTGCGCGTCTGGACGTCGAAGTAGGGCGTCCAGAGCTGCTCGCCGGGCGTGTTGCCCAGGATCGCGGCGTTGGCGAGTTGCAACACCACGACGCCGACCCCCCGCGACCTCGCCCCGTGGAGGATGGTGGCGAGGTTCTGCGCGTAGTCGTCGAGCGGCACGCGGCGCAAGCCGGTCGCGCCGAGCACCGGCCACGTGACCTTCCGGCGAGCAGGCAGCCCGCGCGCGGCGTTGAGCCCCGCGCGCACCTGGAAGAAAAGCGCGGAACGAGCGAGGAGCAGCTCCGTCCGCCCGGCCACCGAGGCGGCGGCATCGAGCAGCTCGCGGTCCCTGACACCCTCGGCGTTGCTGTCGCTCCAGAGGTCGGCGACGACCAGCAGGCGCGGCTCCATGTCCCACCCGACCTCGTCGAGCACGACCCGGGTTTGCTCGGTCGAGTAGCCGGGGACGGCCAGCGTCGCGACCCGTGCCGGGACCTCGCGCGCGTTGAACTCCGCCTGGAGGAGGTCGTGGATCGTGCCGCCGTCGGGACAGCCGTCGCCAAAGATCGACGAGTCTCCCGTCGTGAGCACCAGGGGCGCGCCATCGGGACCCGGCTGGCTGGGGGCCCGGAGGCCGTCGGCGGTGGCGCGGTAGTGGGACGGCGCGCCGGGCGCCGCGTTCTCGAGGGTCCACCCGCGCGTGGGGTGCGCGGGCATCACGATCCCGCGCGGCGGCGCCTTCGGCACGGGCAGCAGCCGCGCTGCACTCTCCGCCAGGCCGAGGAGAAGGCCCAGCGCCACCAGCGCGAACAGCGGCTTCTTCGTCACGGTGCAGGTGCCGATGGTATCAGCGGCCGGCGATCCCGTCCCGCCGGCGCGCCCGTCTGCTAAGCTCCACCGGTGCACCCCACCCTGGCCAAAGTCCTGTTCTGGCGCAAGAAGGGCGACCGCCTGCGCGAGTTCGCGGAGACGGAAGCCTTCGGCGCCCGCGACCTGGCCCGCGCTGCCGAGCAGGTGACGGACCCCTGGCTCCGGCGACAGCTCATCCGCCACGCCCAGGACGAGGTGCGCCACGCGTCCTTGCTCGGCGAGGAGGGGGCGCCGGCGCCCGCGCGAAGCCTCGGCGGCGCGGTGGCCGGCGAGGCCAGCTCCGGGGAGGCGGGCATCGACCTCGGGCAGATGGGCGAGGTGGAGTTCATCACCTTCGTCCACGAGGCGGAGAAGCGCGCCACGGCCGAGTTCGCGATGCACGAGCAGGCTCTGGGTGCCGACGGCGCCGTTTTCGGCAGCATCCTCGCCGACGAGAAGCGCCACGTGGCCTGGACGGGCCACCAGCTGCAGAAGTGGCGCGACGCGGGCCGCGGCGCGGAGGTCGACGCCGCCGTGCGGCGCATGCGATGGGGCCGGGTGCGCGACGCATGGCTGTGGGTGGCGCGTCGCATCTCGCTGGTGATGTCGACGATCATCCTCACCCTGGTGTTCTTCCTGGTGGTGGCGCCCTTCTCGCTGCTGCTGGGGCGACGCTCGTCGGGCTGGCAACCCGTTCCCGAGACCGACCTGGGCCGCGAGTTCTAGCGCATGCGCATCCTCGGCCTCAGCGGCCACTTTCACGACGCCGCTGCCGCGCTCGTCGTCGACGGCAAGCTGGTGGCCGCCGCGCAGGAAGAACGTTTTTCCCGCGTGAAGCACGACGCCGCCACGCCCCTGCGGGCCGCGGCTTTCTGCCTGCGCCAGGGGGGACTCGGGGTGGGCGACCTCGACGCGGTGGTGTGGCACGAGAAGCCGTTGTTGAAGCTCGAGCGCATCCTGATGACCTCGCTCTCCACCTTCCCGCGCGGGGCCACCGCCTTCCGGCGCGCGATGGTGTCGATGGTGGGCGACAAGATGTGGGTGCGGAACCACCTCGTCAAGCGGCTAGGCGTCGCGATGGACAGGGTGCAGTTCTCCCAGCACCACGCCTCTCACGCCGCGGCGGCCTACGGCTGTTCCCCCTTCGTCGACGCCGCCGTGCTCTGCGTCGACGGGGTGGGCGAGTGGGCCACCACCACGATGTGGACGGCGTCACCCGGAAAGCTCACGCCGATCCACGAGTTGCACTTCCCGCACAGCCTGGGCCTGTTGTACTCGGTGTTCACGGCGTTTCTCGGCTTCGAGGTGAACGAGGGCGAGTACAAGGTGATGGGCCTCGCCGCTTTCGGGCAGCCTCGCTACCGGGAACAACTGGATCGGGTTTTCCGCCGCTCGGCCGACGGCAGTTTCGAGCTGGCGATGGAGCACTTCTGCTTCCACTACGACCCCGACCGTAGCTGGACGCCCGCCTTGGAGGCGCTCTTCGGCGAGCCGCGGCGCCCCGGCGGGACGATGGAGGACCGCCACCGCGACGTGGCGGCCTCGGTGCAGGCGCTCACCGAGGAGGTGATGCTCGACCTCTGTCGCGACCTGCACCGCCGCACCGGGCAGTCGCGACTGTGCATCGCCGGCGGCGTCGGGCTCAACGCGGTGAGCATCGGGCGCATCGTGCGCGAGGGTCCCTTCGAGGAGGTGTTCGTGATGCCGGCGGCGGGCGACGCGGGGAGCGCTGTGGGGGCGGCGATGTTGGCGCACGGCGTGTGTCGCGACCCGATGACCCACGCGGCCTGGGGCGAGGCCATCGACCCCGAAGCCGCGCGGCGATTCCTCGACGACGGCGGCATCGCCTACACCGACCACGGCGACGAGGGCATCGCGGCGGCGGTGGCGGCGCGCCTCGCCGGGGGGCAGGTGGTGGGCTGGATGCAGGGGCGTTTCGAGCTCGGCCCCCGCGCCCTGGGGCAGCGGTCCATCCTCTGCGACCCCCGCGACGCGGCGGCCAAGGACCGCCTCAACGCGCGCATCAAGTTCCGCGAGAGTTTCCGTCCCTTCGCGCCGAGCGTGCTCGCCGAGAGCGCGAGCTCGCTCTTCGAGACGCCCGCCGCCGGCGCGTGGACCCGCCGCTTCATGACCTCCACCGTCCGGGCGCTCGACGAGCGGGTGCCGGCCGCCTTGCACGTCGATGGCACCGCCCGCGTCCAGGAAGTCCACGACGCCGACCTGCCGCTCTACGCCCGCCTCTTGCGGGAGGTAGGTGAGCGCACCGGCGTGCCCTGCGTGGTGAACACCAGCTTCAACCTCGCGGGCGAGCCCATCGTCTCCACCCCGGCCGACGGCTACGCCACCTTCCTCCGCAGTGGCATGGACGCCCTCGCCATCGGCCCCTTCCTCGTTGCCCGGGAGTCGCCATGAGCCAGTTCCGCGCTGGACTGCAGACGCTCAAGCACCTTGCCGGCTGGCTGCGGCACCGCAAGCTGGCCCGCTTCGCCCCGCTGGTGGTGATCCTCGTGGGTCTCGGGGGCCTGCTCGCGCTCGCCGCCGCGGCGCCGGCGGTCTCGCCCTTCGTGTACCTGCTGTTCTAGCCGTGCTGGCCTGTCCCCAGTGTTTCTCGCCGCTGCCCGCGGGCTGCGCCTGCTGTCCCCCGGGCGCGCACGACGAGCCGGTGCCGGACCTCTACGTCCCCGACCCCGGGGCCGGGGAAGACGTCGCCGTCACCCACACCGTGCGCGCCTTCTACGAGGAGCGCCCCTTCCCCGACTACCGCGACGACGACGACCTCGGCTCGCTGGTGCGCAACGGCCGCCAGAACGCTTTTACCCGCGCCCTCGACGAGGAGATCCCGCCCGGGGCCACGGTGCTGGAGGCCGGCTGCGGCACCGGCCAGATGTCGAACTTCCTCGCCGTGGGTGGCCGCCGGGTGGTCGGGCTCGACCTCTCGATGGCGTCGTTGTCGCGCGCGGAGGCCTTCCGGCAGCGCGCGGCCATTGGTGGGGTGAAGTTCGTGCGCGGGAACCTGTTCCGCCCGCCGGTGGCGCCGGGCACCGTCGACGTCGTGGTGAGTAACGGCGTGCTGCACCACACCGCCGACTGTCGCCGCGCCTTCGCCGCCGTGGGACAGTGCGTGCGGCCCGGGGGCTACCTGGTGGTGGGGCTCTACAACCGCCTCGGTCGCCTGTTGCTGCCGCTCTTGCGGGCCGAGCACGCCCGAGGCCAGACGGACCGCGAGCGGGCGTGGTTTCACGACCAGCACCAACACCCGCGGGAAACGCGTCACACGGTCGACGAGGTGCTCGGCTGGTTGGAAGAAGACGGCTTCGACTTCGTCAGCGCCAGCCCCCCCGTCGCGCTGGGCGCGGCGCCGGGGCCGCTCTTCGTGCCGTCGTCGCCGGGCGGCTGGCTGGGTAGGCTCGCGACGCAGCTCACCTGGCTCTCAAGGGCCCGTGACGGCGGGCTGTGGGTGACCGTTGGCCGCAAGCAGGGGGCGTAGTTCGGCGGCGATGAACGTCGCCAGGGCCGCCTGTCCCTGGGCCGAGGGGTGGACCTCGTCGACCATGAAACTGTTCCCCCCCGCCACGAACAGCGGCCACACGTCGCGGTACACCACCCCCGGCGTGGCCCGGGCCGCCGCCACCCAGTCGTCGGTGTGCTCCGAGGGGCGCTGCTCGTACTCGTGCATCACCAGCAGCACCTCGCAGCGTTCTGATAGTCGCGACAGTAGCGGTGGTAGGTCTCCGACCGGCACGGGTGCCACCCACGTGCCGGCGCGGAGCGGCGAGCCCTCGACGACTTGCTTGATGGTGCCGCCCGGCAACGACGGCGCCACGTCGTTGTGGCCCATGTAGAGCACACAGGCCGCGGGTCGCAGGTCCAGCGCCTCGACCACCTCGACCATGTGCCAGGTGGTGGCCCCTCCCTCGGCGAGGTTGACCACGTGCGCGGCGGGCAGGGCGTCGCCCAGCATCTTCGGCCAGAACATCCCGTGGGTGCCGCCCCCCGACGAGGAGCTGCCGAGCGCCAGCACCTGCGGCCGGGGATCGACCTTCGCCACCTCGGGCCGGGCCCGGCGTGCGACGATGTCGACCTTGCGACGCACCAGCGACGCGTCGACGGCCACCCACGCTGCCCGGTCGGCCAGCCAGGCCGGGGGGGCGCCGTCACGCGACGCGGTCCAGGTGAGCCCGGCCGCCGCGAGCAGCCCCGAGGCGGCGAGCGCCCCGCCGACCACGCGACGCCATCGCTGCACCCCCGACAGGCCCACGCTGGCGGCGGCCGCCCACAAGAGGCCGAGCACCGCGTCGGCTGGGAGCCCGAGCTTCGATCCCCAGAGCGCGAGCGGCGCGAGCAGCAAGACCCCCGCCGCCTGGGGGCCAGCCAGCAGGCCTAGCGCGCCGCCGAGCGCGGCCGCTCCGACCAGCCGGGAGGCCGCGGGGGCCGCAGGCAACAGGGCCACCGGTCTTTTCTCGACCACGAGCCCCGCGATGCTGACGGGGGTGACTGCGGCCAGTTGGAGCCTCGCCGCCCGGTCGCAGTTGGGCACCGGCGGCGCGGCGGCGGCGCGCCGGCCGTCGACCAGGAGCTCCACCATGCCCGCGCACTGCAGGGTCACCGTGCTGGCATCCCCCAGGTGGACGGCGGTCGGCGGGTCGTCGCCCAGGACCTGCCCGCTGTCGGCGTAGATGCCGGCCACTTCGCCCAGGCGGCCGCGGGAGGACTGGCCGGGGCCCGCGCTGCGGACCAGGTCGAACTCGCGGCCCGAGAAGGCGCCGGTGACGGCGACCGAGGTGCCCTCGCCCACGTCGACGACGGCGCCGGGCGACAGGTGCAAGACGCCGTCCTCCACCGTGGCCGCGCCCTCGAGGACCGACAGTCCCCGCGGGGGTCGCCGGGTCGTGGTGGCCGCGACCGCGACGAACATCACCACGCCAGCGAGGGCGAGCAGCCACGGGACGATCAGGCGCACGCCGCAGCTTAGCCCACCCGCCCGTGTGCTCGTCGCTTGCGAACGCCGGCGTCGTTGCACGCCCGCAACGATCCCTACCGCCGTGGCACCCGCCCCAGCCGTCGACGCACCCCTGCGATGTCCCACAACATGCGCGGGGCGTGCTTCCCCACTCGGACGCGGGTGTCGGGGTCGTTGCGCCACGAGACCGGCACCTCTTCCACGCGCGCACCAGCCTTCAACGCCAAGACCAGCCACTCCACGTCGCAGGCGAAGCCTTCCACCTGCGCCAAGGCCGCCACCTGCCGGGCCAGTGTCCCCTCGTACAACTTGAACCCACACTGGGTGTCGGCGAAACCCGGCAGCACCAGTTGCTGCACCGCGAAGTTGAAAACCCTGCCGACGTTCTCCCGCCACGCCGCCTGTCGTTGCTCCAGCCGCGCGGCGGGGTGGGCGCGGGAGGCGATGGCCACGGTGACGCCCTGGTCGAGCCGGGCGGACAACAGCGGCAGGTCCGTGATTGGGGTGCTGAAGTCGGCGTCGCTGAGCAAGACCCGAGCCCCGCTGGACAGCCGCACGCCCGCCGCGAGCGCGGCGCCCTTGCCCCGGTTCCGGGGCAGCACGTGGACACGCCCGAAACGGGCGGCCACCAGGGCCGTCTGGTCCGTGCTGCCGTCGTCGACCACGATGATCTCGTGGCTCGGCGCTTCGGCTTCCAGCCAGGCCTTGGCAACCGGCAGCGTGCGCTCCAACCGGTGCTGCTCGTCGTTGGCGGGGATCACCAGGGAGAGCGCGGGGACCACCGCGCGCCTGTATCCTGCGGGTCCGCGCGTCCCGGCGTGGTAGCTTGCCCTCCGATCGATGCCGCCCCCTGGACCGCACCCGCTCTCGCGCGCGCTCGCGCGGCTACGCGGGACAACGGGCCGCGACCGGGCCCGCCTCGTCGCCGGGTTGCTGGCCCTCGGCGCCTGGGCGTGGGGCCTGGACAACTTCGCTCGGTGGAGTCGTGCCGATGCGCTCGCGTGGGCGCCACTCTGGCCCGCGATGGCCGCGATCGGCGTGGTCGCCCTCCTGGGCTTCGGCTGGCGCGCCTGGCGCCCTGGTGGCGAGGCCAAGGATTGTCGCGACAGCCGGGTGCCCTGGTGGGCCGACGTGGTGGTTCCTGTCCTGCTCACGGTACTGGGTGCGTGGCTGAACACGGCGTGGATGGCGTGGGGAAACCCCGACCGCGTGATGATCGGTGCGGATCACGTGTCGTTCACGGCCAACGTCGCCGCCTACCTCCGACAGGACTGGACGGCGTACAACACGGACAAGCCCGTGCTCCACGCCCTACTCGGGTCCTACATGGTCCGGTGGGTGGGCGACACCATCGACGGCACCCTCTGGGTGTCGCGACTGTCGATCATCGCGCTGCCGGGCCTCGCGTGGGGCATCGCCCGCCTGGCGTTCGGTCGCCGAGTGGCGCTCCTGGTGGGCCTGTGTGTCGTCGCCGACGCCGAGACGTGGGTGTACGCTGCGCAGACCACCAACTACGCGTTGTACGCCGCCGTCGCGTCGACGACGATGTTGGCAATGGCGGCCTACGGCCGCTTTGGCGGGTGGTGGCTGGCCCTGGCCGTGGGGGCCTGCCTGGGCGCGGCGCTGGCCACGTCGGAGAAGGCGTTCATCACCCTGTTCCCGGCGGGCGGCGGGTTGCTCTTGTACCGGTTGTGGGTGGCCGACCGGGGGCAACGCGGGAGGGAGTGGCTGCGGGTGTGCTTCTCGCTGGCGGCGGCGTTCGGACTGGCCCGCGCCGTGGCCCCGCCGGTCACCCCCACGCCGATCGGCCGGATGATGGCGGAACAACGCTGGGAGCTGAACCTCGTCCACCAGTACCCCTGGCCCGAGGTTCTCCACCCGAACCCTGCGCGCCCGTACCCCCACGCCGAGAAGGTGCCGTCGTGGCTCCGCAGCGCCGCGATGGACGTCACCATCGCCGCCTTTTTCACCCCCCCCAACCAGAACATGCTGACGCTGATGATGGACGGCGGGGGCGTGCGCGTCGCGGAGAAGCAGAGCAGCACCATCCCCCCGCGGGACGTCTTGTGGAAGAGCAACGTCACCGAGTTCGTCCGGTCCCGGCCCCTGGCCATGACCCGCGTGCTGCTGGTCGTCGTCGGGGCGCTGGCCTGCGTCCTGCGGCCCGGCAGCCGTCCCCTGGTGGCGCTGGCGCTCGCCTGTTTGTCTGGACTGGCGCCGCTGACGCTCAAGCACCAGGAACGCTACTTCCTCCACTTGTTGCCCCTGGCCTGGGTGCTCACGATCGGCGGACTCGACAACCTTGCCCGTGCTCTGGCCGGGCCCACGCGCTGGATCGAGGCGGCGGGGCGCACGGTCGCCGCGTTCCTGGCGTTGGCCTTGTGCACCTCGCTGTACCAGCGGAACGGGACGGGCTGGAAGGACCCCGGCCACGTCCCCTGGCCGCCGCCCAACGCGGTCCAGGACGGCGTGGCCGGTGACGTCGGCTTCGTCGGCCGCAGCAATCGCGCGCTCGCCCGCTGGATCGTGGATCCGGAGAATCCGCTGACGGCCCGGGTGAT
>CAYHRZ010000140.1:0-8799 GCA_964359125.1 uncultured Klebsiella sp.
CTGGCCCAGCGACCGGCGGGTGAGCCCCGACGACGTGCAAGGCGGGGCAGCCACCCTGGCCGAGGGCGCGGCGGCGGGGTGGCCCACCCTCGGCGAGCTGCGGGGGCGAGCGCTCTTCGTGCTGCACGCGGGGAGCGACTACCGGGGCGTGTACACCGAGGGCGACACCACGACCGAGGGCCGGGTGCTGTTCCCCGACGCCTACGGCGACACGTCGTTGGCCATCGCCGCCACCTCGTCGATGAACGACCCCTGGGACAGCGACGCCATCGCGGCGGCGCTCGCCGCGGGGCACCTCGTTCGCACCCGGGCGGACAGCGACACCGAGCAGGCCCGCGCCAACGACACCGCCGACCGCGACCAGGCGCTGGCGGTGGGCGCGCACTTCGTGAGCACCGACTTCCCGGTGCCGCACGCCGACACCGGCTACGTGGTGGCCATGCCCGGGGGCACCCCCAGCCGCTGCAACCCGGTCACCGCCCCCGCGGAGTGTACCCCCGAGGCGGTGGAAAACCCCGAGTTTGTCGGCCCGTAGATGCGCCTGAGCGTCATCGTCCCGGTGCTCGACGAGGCGACGATCATTGGTGGCCTTGTGTCGCGACTTGCACCCGACGTCCACGAGGTGGTGGTGGCCGACGGGGGATCGGTCGACGGCACGGCGGACTTGGCGGCCGCGGCCGGGGCCAAGGTCGTGACCGGCGCCCGGGGACGAGGCGCGCAGATGGACGCCGGGGCCCGGGCGGCCACCGGCGACGTGTTGTGGTTCGTCCACGCCGACACCACGCTCCCGCCCGGGGCGGCGCTCGCGGTGCGCCACGCCGCCCACGAGGCCCCCTGGGGGTGCTTCGCCGTCCGCGTGGAGTCCATGGACCCGCGCTTGCGCTGGTGTGGTCGCTACATGACGGCGAGGGCCCGGCGCCTGGGCAGCGCCACCGGCGACATGGCAATCTGGGTCCGGCGCGAGGCCTTCTTCGCCGCGGGCGGCTTCGGGACGCGCGACATCTGCGAGGACCTTGCCCTCACCGACCGGCTCCGGGGGCAGGCGCCGCCCCGGGTGATCGCCCTGCGCGTGGGCACCTCCGCGCGCCGCTGGCAGCAGGAGGGGGTCACGCGCACGATGTTGCGGATGTGGGCCGTGCGCGGGGGCTACCGGCTGGGCCTCCCGCCGGGCTGGCTCGTACCCTTGTACCGGGGCCGGCCCCGGGATTAGAACCACCCGCAACCGAGCGTCCCCATGTTCCGTGCCCTCCTCGTGCTCTTGCTCAGCTTCTTCGTCAGCACCGCCTGCCACGCCGCGCCCGCGCCCACCGCGAAGATCGACCAACTCCCCGCTGCGGGGGCTTTCCCCCACGAGATCCTCGGTCATACCCTCGGGAAGTACGTGAGCGCCGAGGGCCTGGTCGACTACCGGGGCATCGCCGCCGACCGCGCGGACCTGGACCTCTACGTGGCCTACCTGGCCGCCACCTCGCCCGACAAACACCCCGACCTCTTCCCCACGCGCGAGGACCAGCTCGCCTACTACATCAACGCCTACAACGCCTTCGCGATCAGCGGGGTGATCAACCGGCCGGGGCTCAAGGGCGTCGACGACAACAAGGTCGACTTCTTCTTCCTCACCAAGTACCGCATGGGTGGCAAGAAGATCAGCTTGTACGACTTGGAGAACAAGATCGTCCGCAAGCGCTTCGTGGACGCCCGCGTGCACTTCGCGCTGAACTGCCAGTCGGGCGGCTGTCCCCGGTTGCCCAGTGTCATCTTCGACCCACGCCGCCTCGACGCGCAGCTCGAAGAGATGACCGTGGAGTTCGTGAACAGCCCCGCCAAGGTGGTCGTCAAGGACGACGGCAAGCTGCACATCTCGCAGATCTTCGAGTGGTACGCCGACGACTTCAAGTCCGCCGGCGGTCCCGTGGCCTTCATCAACGCCCACGGAGCCAGCGCGCCGACGGACAAGGAGGTGGTGATCACCCCCTACGACTGGACGCTGATCGCGCAGCCGGGCCGGGCCCCGTAGTGACGCTCTGGCTGCTCGGCTGCGTGCCCCCTTCGGTGATCGGGCTGCGCACCGACGGCACGATGCCGCTGAACTCGGAGCTCTCGGTGGGCTGGGGTGCCTTTCCCTCGGTGGCCGAGGATACCGAGGAGCCGCTGGGCAAGTACCAGGTGGCCGGACTCCAGGCCCGGCAGCGGCTGTCGAACCGGGTCGGTTTCGCCGCGTCGATGGGACTGTTGCCCGCGTACATCGAACAGGGGGTGGCGGGAACGGCCGACGCCGAGCTGCAGGTGCAACTGCTAGAGCGCGAGCCCGTGGACCTGCAGGTCTCGGTGGGGATCGACACCTACATGCAGGGGACTTGGGACGACGGCTTCGGCGGCGGCTTCACCGCGGGCCTCCATTCGGGACTGGTCCTCTCCCGCCAGCTACCCGCCGACTTGCACCCGTTCATCGGTACGAAGCTCAACCCCGTTTTCCCGGGCGGGACACCGACGCCCTGGCTGCAGGTCGGCGGCGGCCTGTCGTGGCGACCCCCTATCGACGACGCCACCCGCGGGCTGCTCCACCTCGAGGCCACCCACTACACCGGCTTCGGCGCGTTCACGTACGGCGTCGAGAGACCGGTGGACATCGAAACCTGGGGCTTCCTGGTCCTCGCCGGCGCCAGCTTCGGTCCCACGCACGGGCCCTAGGCCACCGCGGCTGACACCGGTGGACTCTGTAGTTTAGCCGTCAGCTCTCAGCCGTCAGCCATCAGCCCGCCGCCACGCCCGTCGCGCTGTAGGCGCCATTGAGCCTAGCTGACCGCTGGCCGCTCACCGCCGACCGCCGCCCGCCGCCCGCCGACCGCCGACCGCCGCCCGCCGACCGCCGACCGCCGACCGCCGACCGCCGACCGCTCACCGCTGGCCGCTGGCCGCCACTCGATCCGTAAACTCAACCCTCGGCGAGGAACCGCTCCCAGGGCAAAACGCAGAACCCCTTCTTCACCGCCTCGGCCCAGGGCAGGCGAAAGACGTCGAGGCCCCGGGCCCCGGAGCCCTGGTCGGTGAGGTAACCGCAGCCGGAGTACGAGGCCCCCCGGGTGCCCGCGCCCGCCCGCTGCTCGGGGGTGTCGCACACCGGAACGCCCGCCACCAACTCACCCGGCTCGCCGTCCATGGCGCGGCACAACTGCCCCCGTTCCACCTCGAAGACCGTGACCTTGTAGGGCGTGGCGCCCAGCTTCTGGGTACGCCCCAGCAGCCCCAGTCCTCGCAGCACGCGCGTGCTGTCGCGACCCGACGACTGCACCAGCGTCCGCAGGCTCGCCAGCGGCACCACCTGGAGCCAGGTCTCGTTGCCCGCGCCCCGCGGCACCTTGCTCACCCAGGCCACCTGCACCGCCTCGGGCACCTCGGCCAGCGGCTCGCCGGCCAGCGCGGTGGCCGCGATGAACGCCAGCATCACGAGACCGCCCCCTCCACGCGCGCCCGCATCGCCAGTGCCGCGTGGTCGGCGCCCCCGAGGCTGTCGAGGCCCGGTGCCGGGGATGGGTCCTTCAGGAACCGCTCCCGCAGCGCGTGCCAACGTTTCTCGGCGTCGGCGGCGCGGTCGTCTTCCAACTTGTCGTCCTCCGCCAACCGGATCAACCCCTCCCAGCTCTCCGCCGCCAGCGTGAGCTCCTTGCACACCAGGAAAACGTCGACGGTGGCCTCGGAGGCCTTCTGGAGCTGCATCTCGATCGGGTAGCGACCGCGCACCGCCTTCATCTCCAGGTCGTCCGACACCACCACCCCGCCGTAGCCCATGCGCTCCCGCAGGATGCCGTGCAGGATGCGCCGCGACATCGTGGCCGGGTAGTCCTCGTCGAGCCCGGGGTAGAGCACGTGGGCGGTCATCACCGTGCCCACGCCCGCGCGGATCGCCGCCTCGAAGGGGGGCAGTTCCACGGCGTCGAGGTCCGGGGGATCCTTCTCCACGACCGGCAGCTCCAGGTGGCTGTCGGCCGCCGTGTCGCCGTGCCCGGGGAAGTGTTTGGCGCAGGCGATGCACCCCTCGCCCTGCATGCCCTCCACGAAGGCGGCCACGTGCCGGGCCACGTCGCGGGCGTCGGCGGCGAACGCGCGGTGACCGATGATCGGGTTCTTGGGGTTGCTGTCGACATCCGCCACCGGGGCGAAGTCCAGGTCGAAGCCACAGGCGCGCACCTCGCGCCCCAGCGCCCGTCCCACCTCGCGGGTGAAGCGCAGGTCCCGGGCGTTGCCCACGAAGCGCATCGGCGGCCAGACGGTGGCCGGGGCCTTCACCCGCTGCACGAGGCCCCCCTCCTGGTCCACGCACCGGATCGGGGGCAGGTCGCCGGGCAACATCGAGCGTAGCTCCCGGTTGAGCTCCAGCACCTGCCGGGGCTCCTCCACGTTCCGCGCGAAGAGGATGAACCCGCCCGGGCGCACCTCGCGGATGAAGGCGCGTTCTTCATCGAGCAACTTCGTGCCGGCCAGGCCGATGACCAGGCGCTGCCCGGCCCGCCGCTTGCGGTCCGCCGTGGTCGTGGTGAGGCCGACGACGTTCATGGCGACTCCGGTGGGTACTCGGCGAGCTCGACCAGGACACCGTCGTTGCACCGCGGGTGCGCGAAGATCACCCTGGATCCGTGCGCTCCGGGGGTGGGCGCCGGCGTGAGGAACGCCCAGCCGCGTTCCTTGAGCTTCGCCACGTCGGCTTCGATGTTGTCGGTGGCAAAACAGAGGTGGTGCATGCCCCCACCGCGCTTTTCGAGGAACTTCGCGATCGGCCCCTGGCCGTCGATCGGGTGGACCAACTCGATGCGGGTGCCGCTCACCGGGAAGAATGCGGTGCGGGTTTGCTGCGTGGCGACGTCTTCTTGTCCCCGGAAAGTGAGGCCCAGGTCGTCGGAGAGGCGGCGGATGGCGCGCTCCAGATCGGGAACCGCGATGGCGACGTGGTCGAGGCGGAGGATCATCCCCGCCGACCTATCTCCTCCGGCACCGCCGATCCGCCCCGCTACGTCGCGTCGGGATCGACGCCGAGCGCCAAAAGGCGCTGGCGGAGTGCGTCGCGCTCGCGGGCAGCGTCGTCGCGCTCGCGGGCGGCGCTCGCCGCCGCCTCCCTCGCGGCGATCTCGTCCTGCTGCACTTCCAGCATGCTGCGGAAGCGCTGGCCGTCGGGACCGGTGATCACCAGGTCGCCCTGGACGACCTCGAAGTGAACACCCAGCAACGGGCTGGTCCAGCCATCTTCGGTCGACACCGGCTCGAGGCTGCCCTCGCGGCGCACGAAGGCGGCGAAGATCCGGTCCACCAGGTCCCAGGTCCAGAACTCGACGATGCCGTGCTTGTCGTAGAAACGGAGCTTCTTGAGCTGGTGGACGAAGCGGTTCTTCGGCGACCAGGCCTCGAAGACCACGTCGGGCACGTGGCCCCCTTCCTCCCACTGCAAGTAGGAGCCCCGCGGGCCCTTGGGGCGCCCCAGCGCCACGAGCACGTCGGGGCCGATGCGCGTGGTGGGATCGCCCTCCACCGGGTACCACAGGATGTTGCCCGCCACGAAGGCGTCGGGCAGCACCCGGTTGAGGTTCTCGCGCAACGTGACGATGGCGTCGAACTGCTCGGTGTTGTCGGACGTGGGCTCGCCGTCGCTCTCCGGGTAGACGACCGGGGCCCGCGGCAAGGGACGCGCTGGGTCGGTGCTCATGGGGCAAACTTACCACGTTGCGGCGGGCCTGGTCGCGATACATGCCGCGCGCACCACCGGAGCACCATGTCCACCGAAGTTTCCACCTGGGGACGCAAGTTCACCGCCAACAAGGCAATCTTCTCGTTTCTCGGGAACGCTTTTCGAATCTACGGCCCCGAGGGCAACCTCCGCTTCTTCGTCAAGCAGAAGGCCTTCAAGCTCAAGGAAGACATCAACGTGTTTGCCGACGAGGGACAGTCGGACCTGCGGCTCAACATCAAGGCGCGCTCCTGGGGCGACTTCTCGGGCACCTACGACGTCAACGACACTGATGGCACCGCGCTCGGCTCAGCCAAGCGCGAGGGCTTCAAGTCGATGTTGCGCGACTCCTGGCAGGTGATGGGCAAGGGCGACGAGGTCATCGCCAAGCTCGAAGAAGACAGCATGCTGATGGCGATGATCCGCCGCGTGTTCCTCAAGGGGTGGATTCCCCAGGGCTTCACCGTGCGCTCCACCGGCGGCGACGTGGTGGGCGTGATCAAACAACGATTCAACCCCTTCCGCCTCACCTACGACGTCGACTTCGAGATGGACAAGGCCGGGGTGATCGACAGCAAACTGGCGGTCGGCCTCGTCGTGCTGCTGCTCGCCATCGAGGGTCGCCAGAACTAGTCGCGCCCGCCGCGGGGTACGATCGGGGCGCCCAGGAGCGCCCCGTGGCCCACGTCGTCACCGAATCGTGCATTCGCTGCAAGTACACCGACTGCGTGGCCTCGTGCCCCGTCGACTGCTTCCGCGAGGGCGAGAACATGCTCGTCATCGACCCCGACGAGTGCATCGACTGCCAAGCCTGCATCCCGGTGTGCCCGGCCAAGGCGATCTTCGCCGACACCGACGTGCCGGCCGACCAGCAGGCCTTCATCGAGATCAACGCGCGCCTCGGCAAGAAGTGGCCGTCGATCACCGCGCAGAAGGCGCCCCTGCCCGACGCCGACGACTACCGCGACGTGCCGAAGAAACGCGCCCTGCTGTCCGAGAAACCGGCCTAGTCACGACCGCTGAAGTCGCAGCGCAAGAGGCCTGGGCCCGGGAGCACCGTGGCCAGCGCCGCGCGGACCGCGCCCGCGTCGGCCCCGCTCACCGTCGCGACCGAGAGGCCGCAGGCCGACGCCAGCCGGTCCGGCTCGACGGCGAGCTGGGCGGCAAAGGGCCCCGCCCCAAGGTACCAGCTCACCACGAACACCACCGGCGCGCGGTGGATAGCCGCCAGGTGCAGCGCCTCGTGGAAGGTCCCGTAGGACGTGCTGCCGCTGCCGAGGAAGACGACGGCCGTCTCGCCGCCCACCGCCAGGCCCACGCCGGTGAGGGCCCGCGCCGCAGGCGAGTCGCCGGGCGGTAGCACCCGGTAGGGCCGTGCCTCGTGCAGTCGCGACGGATCCGCCCCGCGGAGGATGGCCACGCCCCGCTCGCGACGGCCGGGTAGCAGCCAGGCCTTGCGCGACACGGCCGCCACCACGCCCTCCACCATCGCCTCGTGCCCCCGTGCGGCGGCAGATACAGGTTGCGACGCGCACCACGCCCGGAACGCGCCGGAAGGATCCACGTCGCCGCCGTTCACCGCAGCTCCAGGACGAGTTGCCAGGGGTTCTCCAGCAGGGCCTTGAGCGCCGCCACGAAGCGGGCGGCAACCGCCCCGTCGATCACCCGGTGGTCGAAGCTCGGCGAGAGGTACATCATCGGGCGCACGACCACTTCGCCGTCCACCGCCACGGGCCGGTCGTGAATCTGGTTGACCCCGAGGATCGCCACCTCGGGGTGGTTGAGGATCGGCGTGGCGAAACGGCCGCCGATGTTGCCCACGCTGGTGACCGTGAAGCTCCCCCCCGAGAGCTCGTCGAGCTTGGCCTTCCCCTGCCGCGTGCGCTCGGTGACGTCGGCCAGCTCCGCCGCGATCTCCAGCACGGACTTCTCCTGCACGCGCTTGACCACCGGTACGAACAGGCCCGCGGGGGTGTCGGTGGCCACGCCGATGTTCACGTCGCGGCGCACCACCAGCTCGAATGCCTCCTCGTCCATCACCGCGTTCATGGTGGGGAACTCGCGGAAGGTCAGGCACAGCGCCTTCATCACGAAGGGCAGGTAGGAGATCTTGACCCCCTGCCGCTCGGCGGTCGACAACAGCGCCCGCCGCATTTCCACGAGCTTGCTGGCGTCGACCTCGTCGACGTAGGTGAAGTGGGGCGCCGTCCGCCAGGCTTGCACCATCTTCTCGGCGATCTTCCGGCGGAGGCCGATGATCTTCACGCGCTCGTCGCCCTGGGTGGGCGCGGGCGCCGACAGGGCGGGCGGGGCCTTGGGCTCGGTCCCGAAGGCGTCGAGGTCGGACCGGGTGACCCGGCCGCTCTTGCCGGACCCGGGCACGGCGTCGAGGTCGATGCCGCGCGCTCGCGCGTCGTGACGCACCGCGGGCGAGGCCAGGGCCTTCTCGCCCGCGGGGCGCGGCGGCGGCGGCATGCGCGCGAGCACCGACGGGTGCACCGTCGGCGCGGGCTTGGCGCCCTCGGGGGCAGGCGCACTCGCGGCAGCGACGGGTGGGGGAGGCGTGGAGGGGACCGCTGCGACCGCCACCGGCGTGACGGCCGCAGGCGCGGCCCGCGCGCCGGCGCCGAGGTCGAGCTCCAGCAGCGGCGAGTGGACTTTCATCACGTCGCCGGGCTTGCCGTGCACCCGCACGACGCGGCCGGACCGCGGTGAGCTGATCTCGACCGTGGCCTTGTCGGTCATGATCTCGCAGATCGGCTGGTCGGTGGCGACCACGTCGCCCTCCTTGACCATCCAACGGACGATCTCGCCTTCCACGACGCCTTCACCGATCTCGGGGAGCTCGAATACGAACATGGCCGGGGAGCTAACCGCCGGCGCCAGGGCGTGCCCCCGGGCGACAGGACGCCCCCTCGCGGAGCTATGCCCCGAGCGCCTCGTCGACCGCGCGGGACAGGGCCTCCGCGCCCTCGCCCGCGTGGAGGGCCACCGGGCGTGACTCGAGCCGCCAGAACGCCTCGCCCAGCGTGGCCAGGAGCACCCGCTCGTCGCCGTGCCCCACCACCACGACGCGCCCCGTG
>CAYHRZ010000140.1:8809-10661 GCA_964359125.1 uncultured Klebsiella sp.
CCGCGCAAGTCCACCACCTCGACGTCGCCCCCCAACGCCATCGCCAGCACCACGCCCGCGCCCTCGGCGAGCACGGTGACACCACCCCCCTCGCGGCGGCGCGCGACCCCCGCTGGCGCGGCCTCGCCGACCACCCGCCCGTCGAGACTCTCCGGTGCGAAACACACCACGCTCACCCCGTCGTTCGCCAGCGCCTGGTCCAGGAGCCACGCCGCGTCGCCGGGGACCCCGGCCACCCACAGTCGGACCCCGGGGGGCAAGGCCGGGAGAACCGCGTCCGGCGCCAGGGCCAGGATGACCACCAGGGGCGCGGCGTAGGGGCCCGGGGAACGGCCGGCCGCGTCGTCGAGGGCGTCGGCAGCCCGCGCCAAGCCCACCACGTCGAGCAGTTCCACCACCGGGCGTTTTCCGGCGAGGGCCAACCCCGCCGCCACCCCCACCGTGCCGGCCTCCGACAGCGGCGTCCGCAGGAGGTTGCCCGACAGCCCCGCACAGAGCCCGGCCACGCCCACCGCCTCGCCCACCAGCATGCCCGTGCCGGCGTGGGCGGCGAGCCTCGCGCGAACACTGTCGCGACCCGTCATGTGATCATCTCCCCCGGGCGCCGGGCCCGCAGGTAGTCGCGGATGAAGTACTCGCCGGCCTTGTACGACGACCGTACCAGCGGCCCGCTGGCGACGAAGCGAAAGCCCATGGCCTCGCCATCGGCCTGCAGGCTCGCGAATACGCTGGGGTGCACGTACTCCCGGACCGGGAGGTGCTTGCTGCTCGGCCGCAGGTACTGTCCAAGGGTGAGGAAGTCGACGTCGAAGGCTCGCAGTTCACGCATCGCCTCGCGCACCTCGTCGACCGTTTCCCCGTGACCGAGCTGGATCGAGGTCTTGGTGAGAAAGCCCCGCGCCTTGGCGTGACGCAGGATGGCCACGCTGTTTTCCCAGTTCGCCCGCGGGTCCCGCACCACCCCCTGCAGCCGCGGCACCGTCTCCACGTTGTGGGCGAGCACGTCGGGACGCGCCGCGAGCAGCACGTCGAGGAGCGGGGCCGAGCCGTGGAAGTCGGGGATCAGGGTCTCGACCATGGTCGTGGGGGCGAGGTGCCTACACGCGGCGATGCACGCCGCGAAGTGCGCCGCGCCCTCGTCGGGCAGGTCGTCGCGGTTCACGCTGGTGATCACGACGTAATCGAGACCCATCTCACAGATTGCTGTCGCGACGTTCATGGGCTCGTCGGGGTCGGCCGGGGCCGGGGTGCGCGCCGTATCGACCGCGCAGAAGCGGCACCCCCGCGTGCACGCGCCCCCGAGCACCATGAAGGTGGCCGTGCCGCCGCCCCAGCACTCCCCCATGTTGGGGCACTGGGCCTCCTCGCACACGGTGTGGAGCTTCAACGAGCGCGAACGCTCCTTGATGCGGGCGTAACGCTCACCACCGGGCATCTTGACCCTGAGCCAATCCGGACGGCTTCCAACCAACCACGCTCCCGGCGAGGGGAGCGCATACCGCGAGGGTGCGCCCAGCGCCAAGTCCCCTTCCCGGGAATCGATAACCACCCGCCCCGCGACAACCTTCCCTGTACCGGGATATGCTGGCGTCGGGAATGACAGGATCGTCGCCCAGGGCCCCGGACACCGCGCACCAGCTGGCGCTGGCGGGCCTCGTTCCGCTCGCGGCCCACGCCCTCAGCCAGCCTGCAAACGTCTTGCAAGGCTACTGTGAGATCCTCGGCACGATCGACGACGACCCGCATCGTGAGCGCGCGTTGCTTGCCATGCGCAACGCCAGCGAACAAATCGCCGACATCGTGGGCGACCTCCGCCGCGCGGCGCAGTCGATGGAGGGCGTCGACCGGTTCC
>CAYHRZ010000141.1:0-9564 GCA_964359125.1 uncultured Klebsiella sp.
CTTCCGATCTGGGTGCAGGGTGTACCCGCCGCTTCCCCCCGTGTACACTGCCCCGGGAGTCACCGTGACGCCGACGCCGCTCGCCACCACCTCGTTCCCCGGCCCCGCCCCGGGGTTCTTCGCGGGCGCCGCGCGGCCCGGCACCAACCTCGGCTGGGGGCGACCCGGCGGGTCGCTGCCGGGGGTGGCCAGCGCCCGCCTCGTGGCGGGGCTCGCCCGCCCGGTGCCGCTCCGTGACAAGGGGGTGGCCGGGTGCGGGGGAGCGTCCACGGTGAGCGGCGGGCGCGACGGCGGGGAGCCCTTCTACCTGGAGGGGTGCGGGTGCGGGGCGGCGTGTGCATCCGCGAGGCCTGGGGGATGGGCGACGGAACGGCGGCGCTGGGAAGACGACGCGTGGGTGCGACCATCGATCGTGAAGCGTGCTGGCCCCCGGCCCGCCCCGCCGAAGCAGTCAGGGCGCATTATGCACGATCCGGTGGTCGAGGAGGGGCGGGAACTGGCTGCCAACGTTCCGGTCTCCGAGCCTTGCTACCGTGAGGACTTTCAGGATCGCTTCGACGAGGTTGATTGTTCCCCCAGGGGGCAGCGCGTCCTCACCCTGGAGGACTGCACGATGATGGGCGTACCTTCTGCGGCCTGGGGCCAGCCCTGTGCCTCGCCACGAAGCGGCGAGCCGGACTGGAACCACTGGAACGACTGCGATCCCCCGTTCTGGAACATGACTGTGGACGACCACGCGTGTACCACCGACTCGGAGGACATCGACGACCTTATGCGGTGGGTGGGACTCGCGGGCTGCGGTGGCACTATGACCGCGCTCGTGCGGAAGGCCTGGTGCATGCTCCACGAGAATCGGGACATCGTCCGGTGGGTGACATGCTTGGTGTACGGCAAGGGCAACTACTGCATTGACGAGGTATTTGCAGGGGAACGGGACACCGAGATGGGCTGTTGGAGCGCCGACGCGGCTGCCTTCTGGGGGGTGTCCTCTTCTGCGTTCGCCAATCCACTCACTGGGGTCACGCTCGTACCATCCCACCCCGCGTGGCAGGGGCTCAAGTCGATGTTCGATGACGGAGTCGGCGACGAACGACTCTGTGCCGTCATCATGTCCGCCACTATCCTGTACCACGAGTTGAACCACGTCTGCATGTACGGCGGCATCTACAATTCCGATCCGCAGGATGCGAATTCTCAGGGAAACGACCGCTGCGAGCCAACCTGGATCAGCGCCGCCACCCTCCAGGCAGCCCTGTTCATGCGCTACCCACGCGCACGCTTGGATCCGTGCTGTTCGACGGTGTGTCTGGGTCAGCTATTCTGGAGCGAGCAGGCTGGAACATGGGTTCCAGGCTCCCTGTGCTCCTGATTGCCGCCCTGGCGCTCGGAGCTGCGCCCACGGCCGTGGCGTCGGGGCCCGCAGGCTGGGTTGCGGCGTCCAGTTTGGGGTTACTGGGAACGTGGTACCCGGAGCGCGCTGCGGTGACGCCGGGCGGTGTACTACGGTTTGAGGTCGGTATTGACGTTGGCTCGGTCTACCCTTGGGTTGACGCCGGGCTGGTGGGCCCCGCGTTTGACTGCGGACCAAGTTTCTGCTCCGTCGTTTGGGCGTCTGCGGGCGGAGGCCTTGACGTGCAACCGGTGCCCGGCCTCGCGGTTGGCATCTTCGGCACGGTGGAGACATTCGCCGGGCTGGGCATGCGCGCCGCACTGTCGCTACCGGGTGCGCAGCGCGTGCGATGGGGAATCGAGTCGCGGGGTTGGCTGGTGTCGGACTGGGATGGTTCACCGCTGCGGAGGGTGCACCTTTCCGTGGCCGTTCGTGGCTTCTTGCCGTTTCGGTGTCAGGCCGCCGAGCGGGCGCTCTCCCTCGTCGAGCCGGACGGAGCCGACCGCGAAGCCCAGGTCGGGGTTCACCGTGGCGGACTTGGCGGCGCTGACCGCGAGGCAGGCGCTGGAAAGAGGGGTGGTCGGGAGGCGAGTCGGTAGTGTATACTGCTCAGGAGGGGAGGTGCGGCTGGTGTCCACCGCGTTCCACACTGAAGTTCTCGACATCAACGCGCTGGCGGCGACAGGCGAGAGCTTTGGGGGGGCAACGTGCACAGACCGTCGCCGTCGGGCAGGCCGGCGCGGCGCAGCGGGCGCCCGCGCTCGCCCGCGCGGTACCGCTGCGCGGCAAGGGCGTGGCCGGGTGCGGCGCGGCTTCCCTCGTGGGCGGCGGGCGCGACGGAGGCGAGCCCTTCTACCTCGAGGGGTGTGGCGGGGGTGCTGGTGGCAGGCCTGGCCGGCTCGCCGGCTCCCCGGGCCGGCTCGCCGGTGGCACCTCGCCCGGTCACGCGGGTACCACCGCCGTCCGCGGGGGGCTCGCGGGGCTCCCCGACGACGTGGAAGCGCCGCCCGACTGGAACTCGCCGTTCGCCGCGCAGTGGTCGCTGCGCCACGGGGGGCCGGTCACTCTGCCGGATCCCGGCGAGGTCACGGCGCGGCACGCCGACTCAGGCGACTCCGGACTGACGGTTCGGTACGACCTGCCCGAGCGCGGCGAGGTGTACGAGATCCCGTCCGGCACCTGCCTCCCGGCGGCATGCAGTGGGTACGACGAGTGCGGTGAGAACGAGCCACCGCTGGTGAAGCCGGGAACGCGGCAGGCCACCTGCAAGGACGCCTCCCATCGTTTTTCCGGGACGATCAATCCTTGCGACAGTGGCGCGGAGGACCTGCTCCGCGAGGCGTGGTGCATGCTGCGGGAGAACCTCGACATCGTCAAGTGGGTCAGCTGCATGGGATTCTGCGAGCGCGACGTCCTCGTGGCGCTCATCCGGCGGCCGGACGATCACTTGTTCTGGATGGAGTGCCGTGAGGACGTCGTCGATGCATCCGCGCGTGCGTAGGCCCTCGGTGTGCCTGGCTGGGGATGGATCGAGTTCCAGATGACGGACACGACGCCCTCGGTGAGGGCCTTCAAGGGAGGGAGCGCCGCGGATCGCACCTGCGCGGTCATTGCCGTCGCCGCGTGGTTGTTTCACGGGCTGACCCACGTCGCCCAGTACGGAGGCAACGACGTCCGCCACCTCCCGTATTGCGAACCCTCCTACGTGTCGCAGAACGCCCTGCTCTGGGCCTTGTTGCAACGGTACCAGGGGGCCACAGGGTCCGATTGTTGCGACGACTGGTACGCTGATCTGGATCATGTGTTCGGCTGGTCGGGCCCATTGACACTTTCCCGGAACTGCAATCCCTAGCTGGAGTCCGCGATGTTTCGCTACACTGGATCGGCGCTCGTGGTGTGGTTCGCGACGACATCAGCCGGCTGTCAGGGCTGTGGTCCAAACATCCATTGCCTGGAGCCTCGCTACCCGCCCATCGGGCCAATCGTCACGAGCGTGGACGAGTGCGTGACGGTCGATACCTCGGGGCCGTTCGACGAGCTGTTGACCTGCACCCTGGCCTGCGAGAGCGCCACCTGCTCGGGCGTCGACGGCGCGCTGTACTGCGAGCCCTGCGAGCGTCTCGACACGTGGATGCTGCGAAAGTGCACGGGCCAATGCCTGGACTCCGGCTCGTGGGACTTCGTCCGGATCGAGTGCAACTGGGGGTACTGACCGGCGCCCGGGATGATCTCCGGATGCCCCCTCCCGGCCTCCCCCGCAAGCAGGGGAGGAGGGGGAGGGGGCATGGCCGCGCCCCGCCTAGAAGTTCACCATCGCGCCCGCGCCGGCCCCCCGCCTAGAAGTTCACCATCGCCCCCGCGCCCACCTCGACCACCGGCGCGGGGATGGTGAGCCCCTCGTCGAAGACGCCGGGGATGGGCTCCACCTCGTAGCTGAAGTGGAACTCGCCGTTGTCGCCATAGTGGTAGGCGGCGTAGGCGTTGAGTTGCAGGTAGGTGAGCGCGCGGTGGGAAACGTCGAGGCGCGACACGTAGGAGCTGTCGGACAGGTTGGCCAGTGTCGAGAAGGTGACGTTCCCGTCGTCCCAGCGCCCAGGGGCGGGAAAGAACAGGTAGCCGGCGGCGTAGTGTTGGCCGAGGTAGAACGGCACGTAGGCGCCCTCGAAGGCGAGGTAGGGCAACAAGGCCGCGCTGTCGTAGCCCGCGTCGTTGTAGAAGTACTCGGCGCCGATGTACAACGTGTCGCGGTCGTTGTACTTGATGCCTAGCTCCGTCCCGGCCACGACCTGCGCGATCCATTCGCTGGATCGGTCCACCTCGTCGGGGAAGGTGAAGGTGGGGAGGTGAAACTTGCCCTCGTAGTAGGGCGTGTCGTCGCCGTGGCGGAAGGCAGATTCCACGTGCACGTCGAAGGGGCCGAGGCCGGCCGAGAGGTCCGCGCCGAGACGCACCGGGTCGTTTTCCCGGGCCGCCGCAGAGAGCGCCAGCTCCGCCGTCCAGAACACCCACTCGGTGCGCACCGCGCCGCCCACCTGGTTCAACTCGTCGGCGCCGTCGAAGCTGCCCACCGCGTACATGTTGGCCGCGATCTTCTCGATGGGCACGTGTACTTTCAAGAGCGTCACCCCGGTGCGCTCGTCGAACACCGTGGCGCCCAGGGCGTCGAGCGCCTGCGTGTTGAGGAAGTCGGTGGGGTTCCAGAAGCGCCCGCTGCCCCACTTCACCCGCTGCCGCCCGGTGGTGACGTAGGCCACGCGGCCCACGTCGAACTTCAGCCAGAGCTGGTCCAGCGCCACGCTGCCCGGCTCCAGCACGTTGCCCCACAGGTCGGTGTCGCCGTCGGCCACGGTGAAGTCGTAGCGGAAGCGCCCGGCGGCGAAACCGCGCACACGGTCGTTCGGCCGCACGTCGGCGAAGAGGTCCAGCAGGTTGGGCGAGGAGAGCGCGGTGCTGCCGGGCTCCTGGTCCTCGGCCACGGCGGCGTCGAAGCGCAGGAACAGCTTGCCGCCGATGGTGAGGCGGTCGTCGGCCTCGGCGAGGGACTGGGCGATCTGGGCGTCGGACAACTGGCCCTCTCCCGGCCTTCGGCCACCCTCTCCCGCAAGCGGGAGAGGGTTGGTGGGGGTGGTCTCTGCCGGCGGATCTGCTGGCGGCTCCTCGTCGCCCGGGGGCGGGCTGTCCCCGGGCGGGGGCGCCGGCTCCCCCGGCGGCGCCTCGTCGCCCGGCGGCGCGCCGAAGATGTCGTCGTCGCGGTCGTCGGCCAGCGCCAGCGGGATGAGCAGGGCGGTCAACATGCTACCGGCTCTTCGATTCCAGCCAGGCCTTGGTGAAGATGTTGGGGTCCAGCGGCTTGAGATCCACCTCCTGGATCACCACCGTCGTGGAATTTCCCTTCTCCACCTCGTCGTAGATGCGCACCTCCTTGGGGAAGTACACGTCGGTCTTCTTCGACTCGGAGTACAGCTTGTTCCAAGCCGGGTAGTAGGTGGTGCGCATCAGTCGCAGCGACTCCGCGAAGTCTTGCCGCTTGAGCACGTTGCCCGTTCCCTTGTCGAGCCAGAGTTCCACCACCGGGTAGGCCACGTCGACCCCCGGCTTCACGCTGAGCTTCACGTGGTTGACGGTGTACTGGCCGAGCTTCTCCTCCCCCACGAACGTGGGCGTGAACTCCTCCGCGAGCCGGGACTGGTCGAAGTCTTGCCGCTGTCCCCCGGTGCCGCCGATCCGCTCCCGCTCGGTCCGGCGTTCCCACTTGCCCACTGTCGGGTCGAACATGAACATGTTGTTGTCGGCGCGGAGGTAGCCCTTGCCCGCCTCGGACTGGGGCTTCACGAAGAGGATCACCAGCTTGTCGTCGAGATCACGGCGATACACCGCCGCCTGGTAGGCCAGGTCCGACTTGTCTTTTTCCTTCTGTTCGATGTACACTAGCGAGCGCCAGTCGCCGTTGTTCTGCTGCCGGTCGTCGACCACCCGGAGCATCTGCACCATCTCGTCGGAGCTGGGGGCTGCGAGGGCAACCAGGGCAAACAGTAGGCTGAACATGGGTCGATTCCGGGTCTAGGCGGTGTAGCCGAGGGCGACGATGGGCTTGAGCCGGGCGGCTCGGAGAGACGGCCACAGCGCGGCCAGGGCGGTGCAGGCGGTGAGGAACACCACGCTGCCCAGGAGCCCTCCCGGTCGCACCGAGAAGTTGACCGTCTCCGACAACAAGAAGGCCTGCATGGCCTCGATGGGCACGGGCAACTCGGCCGCGTCCAGCGCCAGCGCGAGGCCGCCGCCGAACAGCGCGCCGCTGGTGGTGGCAAACAGCCCCAGGAGCGTGGCCTCGAGCATGAACAGTTGCAGCACCGCGTTCTTCTGCAGGCCGATGGCGCGCATGGTGCCGATCTCGCGCGTGCGCTCGCGGACGGTGTTGAACATTGTGTTGCTGATACCGATGGCGATGATGATCAACAGGATCGACGAGATGAACACCGTCACCGTGTCGAAGGCCGCCACCGTGTAGGTGAGGAAGCTCACCTCGTCTTCCCAGGTGGTGAGGTCCAGCTTCTGCCCCGTCCAGTCCTCGCCGCCGACCACCTCGAACTTCATCCAGAAGGGCACCGGCTGGTAGTCCATCAGCGCGTAGCCGTTCTGGGCGAGGGTGGTGCGCAACGCGGTCATCGTGTCTTTGGCGGTGGCGATGTCGTCGAGGTACACCCACAGGGCGCCGGTGGTGTCGTCTTTGAGGGTGTAGAGTTTGCGGATGCTGCCCTCGTCGACCAGGGCCGACCAACTCGACAACATCCCCATGTCCTTGGCGATGGCCACCACGGTGACGTCGAGGGTGTTGGTGCGGCCGTCCTGGGTCTCGGTGACAATCGTCACCATGTCGCCCACGTCGACCTCCAGCCGCTTGGCGTGGCTGGCGAACAGCACGAGGCTGTTGGGCTCGCCGATGCGGTTGGCGTCGCCGGTCACCTTGTCGCCGCCGCCCTCCATGTAGGCCGACTGGGGCGCCAGCGGCAGGGTCGAGGCGAAATCAGGCTCGTCGGCCAGCGTGACCCCGCTGAGCGACGACTGCACGGAGCCGCCTGGGCCGACGATCTTGCCCCAGCCGCGCCCACGGGCGATCACCCGGTCCAGGCCGGGGGTGCTGTCTTCCACGATCTTCCGCACCTTGGCGGCGTCGGTGACCAGGGGCGCCCCCTGGGTGGCGGAGGGCTTGTAGAAGCCGGCAACGACGACGTGACCCGACGACAGCGTGGTGGCGGAGCGGACGAGGTTGTCGGAGATGCCCGCGCTGATCGACAACAACAACACCAGCATGGCGGTGACCAGGCCGATGGCGGTCGACAACAGCAGCGTGCGGCGCTTGGCCTGGACGAGGTTCCGAATCGCGATGGTGACGAGGACCACGGCTCACTCCTTCGATTGCAGGGCGACCACGGGGGGCACGCCCGCGGCGAGCGCCGCCGGGTAGATGGTGGCGAGCACGCTCACCACGCAGACGAGCCCCACGCCGAGCAGCACGTCGGTGGCGACCAGCGACGGGTACAGCGCCGGGCCGCCGAAGAGGATGGTGAAGATGTCGGCCCCCGCGGGGATGCCCACCGAGCCGAGCCAGCCCACCAGCGCCGCCGCGCCGGCTGCGCCCACGAGCGAGGCGCCCACGCCCACCAGGAGGGTCTCGAAGACGAAGAGCGCGATCACGAAGCCCCGCTGGGCACCCACCGCGCGCATCGTACCGATCTCGCCGGTGCGCTCCATGGTGGCCATCACCAGCGCGTTGTTGATGATCACCATCGACACCAGGAACATCACGCCCACCGCCACCACCATCACCACCTGGACCACGCTGACCAGTTGCCCGATCATGCCGGCCGCGGTGCGCCAGTCGATTACCTGCAGGGGGAGCCCGGCGCGGTCGATCGCGGCCTGGACGGCGGCCTGTCCCTCGCTCACGCGGGCGGGGTCGTGCAGGCGGATCGCCACGTTCAGCGCCAGTCCCTCGCCCAGTTGGGACGGGGGGTAGGCCGCCGAGGCGTCGTCGGGGCGGTCGAAGGCGAGGTTGTCGATGTCGAGCAGCGGCGCGGCGGGCGCCACGGTCGCCTCCAGGTCGCCGCCGCCAAACAGGGCCGCCTCGATGTCGTCGCCCCCCAGGTCGCGGGCGCCGACGCTGGCCTTGATGTCGGCGAGCTCCGCGCGCTGGGTGTCGGTCATCTTGCCGTAGAGGTCGCGGAAGCTCACCAGGTCGATCAGCGTGTTGGCGTCGCTCATCATGTCGCGCCCGCCGTAGCCCTGGGTGCGGAAGATGCCCGCGAAGCGAACGTTCAGCGACTTGAGGTAGCCCGACTTGGTGAACGACCGCAGGGGCAGCATGTCGCCCACCTTGATGTCGTACAGCCGGATGTGCGGGGCGATCTCGGCGTAGAAGAAGGCGTAGCGCGCTTCGATGTTCTCGTCGGTGACGGCGAGGAACGACTTCAAGAGCACCGCGAGGTCCGCCTCGTTGGAGCCGGTCTGGGCCTGCAACTTCGGGACCAGCGCGTCGGCGGTGGCGGGGCTGAGCTGGTAGAGGATGCGACGGTACTGGCGGCTGTTGCGTTGCACGCGGTCGAAGAGCACGCCCGAGGTGCCGATGGTCTCGCCGTCGAGACGGATCTCGTCGCGCACCTGGTCCAGTTCCCGGGCCACGGTGTGTTTCATCCAAAGCTCGTAGTAGGCCTCCGGGATCAACAGCCCCCGCTCGCCCGGCGGCGGGATCGTGCCGCTCACCAGTTCGAACTTGGTGAAGCTCTTCGAGAAGGCGTCGAGATCGGTGCCGAGCAGGCGCAGGTAGATCATCTTGCCGTCGACCGCGAGCGGAGCCAGGTGGCTGTCCATCCAGTCCAGCGTCGGCAGCGGCGCGGCCTGGAACTCGTCGACGAAGCCCGGCGCCACCACCCGCTCGATCACCGCGCGGTCTGCCGCCAGCTTCTCGGTGTCGGAGCTCAGCTCCTCCATGTTGTCGAGCTCGGGCTGCAGGTCGGTGGCGATGCGGATCGCGCGCCCGAGCAGCACCGCCGCCTGGGCCTGGTCGCCGGCGTTCAGCGCCGTCCGCAGGTCGCCGAGCACCAGGTCGATGTCGTTGCCGCCGAACACCGTGGACTGGCCGATGCCCATCGGGATCACCGCCGACACCTCGGGCACACTACGCGCCACCTCGATCACCCGGGCGACGTCGTCGATCTCCCCCACGTCGGCGGCGGTCATGCCCATGTCGCCCATGATCGACAGCGGGTCGCGGGCGTCCTTGGCGTACACCTGCAACTCGCCCACCACCGCGTTGGTGACGCTCTGCTGCATCGCCCGCTCGAGGCTGCCGAGGAACGCGCTCCCGGCCACCACGAACAGGGTGCCGAAGGCGAGGATCGCGCCCACGACGAGGTTCTTCACCGCGTAGGCGCCCACGTTGCGCAGGGCCAGGCGCAGCGCCAGCGCGAGGTTCACGTCAGCCTCCCGTCGGCCACCATGACGAGTCGGGTGGCGCACTCCATCACCTTGGGGCTGGCCACGTTCGGCGTGCTGTCACCGCCCTCGCGCTGGGTGGAATCGCTCATCGCGCTCAGTGTGCTGGTGGCGGCGGTGGACAACCTCTGGCCGATCTTGCGTGCGCCGCGCTGGGCCGTGGTGTTCGGCTTTGGCCTCGT
>CAYHRZ010000141.1:9574-10654 GCA_964359125.1 uncultured Klebsiella sp.
AGACGCGTGGCGCAGTTCATCACCTTGGGGTCGTGGGTGGAGAAGATGAAGGTGGTGCCGTCGTTCTGGTTGAGCTCGCGCATCAACTCGATGATCTGGTGACCGGTCTGGCTGTCGAGGTTGGCGGTGGGCTCGTCGGCGAGCACGATCGCCGGGTTGGTGACCAGCGCCCGGGCGATGGCCACCCGCTGGCGCTGCCCGCCCGAGAGCTCGTTGGGCCGCTGCTTCACGTGGGGGGCCAGGCCCACGCGCTCCACCATCGCGTTGACCCGTTGTTTGCGCTCGGACGCGCTGACCTTGCCCTGCAAGAGCAGCGGGAACTCCACGTTCTGGCGCACGTCGAGCACGTTGATGAGGTTGAAAGACTGGAAGATGAATCCGATGCGGTCCAGACGGAGCTTGGTGAGCGCGTGGTCGTTGAGCGCGCCGGTCTCGGTGCTGTCGATCGACACGGTGCCCGTGGTGGGCACGTCCATGCAGCCGATCATGTTGAGGATGGTGGTTTTCCCGCTGCCGGAGGGGCCGGCGATGGCGGTGAACTCGCCGGGGTCGATCGACATCGACACGCCGTGCAGGGCGCGGACGGTGACCTTCCCAAGCGGGTAGTCCTTCACGACGTTGTGCAGGTTGACGATCGGCGGCACGGGACGCTCCTGTCCCCGGGGTCGCGGTGGGCCGCTCGGCCCTCCGGTCCGGGGCCCGACGGCTAATCCCCGGTGCCGATGCCGGCTACGTCGAAGGGCGCCGCGCGGCGTTGCCGCTAGGCAGTCCGCCAGTCCCCGGCTACACTGCGGCCGGGCATGCACGGAACGGGAGTCCCGCCGTGAATCTACTTCCTTTTTTCGCCCTCTCGCTGGCCCCGCGGGCCGAGGCATTCTGCGGCTACTACGTCGGCAGTTCGGGCACGGCCATCACCAACCACGCGAGTCAGGTGGTGGTTGCGCGCGACGGGCGGCGCACGACGCTGACGCTGGCGCAGGACGTCACCACCGACACCAGCGACTTCGTGCTCATCGTACCGGTTCCCGAGGTGATCCAGGAGGGCGACGCCCGCGAGATCTCGGGCGATCCGCTGCGCGA
>CAYHRZ010000142.1:0-4992 GCA_964359125.1 uncultured Klebsiella sp.
GGGCGCCACCCGCAACCCGGTCGACGCCATCCGCTACCTGTCGTCGGGCGCCACCGGCACGACGGGACTGGCGCTGGCCACGGCGCTGGCCGCGACCCACGACGTGGTGCTGCTCGGGAGCGAGGAAGCCTGCCTCCGGGGGCGCGACTCGGGACTGGCCATGGCCACTTTCGGTTCGACGCGCGACCTGATGGCCAAGGTGGAACACCAGCTCCGGTCGCGCCCGGGTGGGGTCTTCGTCCACACGGCGGCGGTGGGCGATTACGAGGCGGAAGCGCTCGCCACCAAGATTCCCAGCGGGCAAGCCGAGTTGGTGCTCCGTCTGAGGCCCACCCCCAAGATCGTCGACCGGGTGCGCGACTGGGACCCGACGGTTTTCCTCGTGAGTTTCAAGGCGGGGAGTCCCGACTGGGACGAGTCGCGTCTCCTCGCGGTGGCCGGGGCCCAGCGCGGGCGGAGCCGGAGCGACCTGGTCTTCGCCAACCGCATCGGCGACCTCGACCAGAGCTGCGCGATCGTGGGGCCGACCGGCGTCGAACGGTTCGGCGACCGGCAAGCCGCCCTCGCCCGCCTCGTGGAGCGCATCGTCGCCCGGGAGTAGCGCCCGCCGGGGGCGTTACACGCTGCGCCGTGCTCCTGCCGTTCCTCCTCGCGCCGCTGGCGTGCTCGCCGGAAGCACCGCCCTCGCCGGGCTTCTCCGACGGCGCGCGGGGCCCTGCGAGGGGTGGCGCGAGCAGGGGCAGGGCCGGGCCCGACGTGCCGGGCCCGCAGCGCTCGCCGGGGCCCGCGCCGGGGGGCGTCAACCAGCAGGATCCCACCGGGTTCCCGAAGTTCCACGACACGCCCCCGCCGCCCGGCCCCGCCCCCGCCGTCGTCCGCGCGGCCACCCCCCCCTCTGAGGTGGCTTCGCTCCCCCTCGGGGGCTTCCGGCCCCAGGTGGAGGTCGGCGCCGACGGCACCCTGCACGCGGTCTACTACGACCACCGCGACACCGGGGACCTGCTCTGGTACCGCCAGAGCCGCGACGGCCGCGCGTGGTCCGACCCCGAGATGGTCAGCACCTCCACGGGGCGCAACTGGGGCCCGGACCTCGTCGTCACCGCGGACGGCCGCGTCCTGGTGGCCTGGGACCGCGCCGACGAGCACTTCTACGGGCAGGGCTGGCTGCGCGAGCGCGGCGACGAGGGCTGGGGCGAAGCCGTGGCGCTCACCGCGGGTGGCAACGTGGAGCTCAGCAGCGGGCACATTGCCGCCGTCGGGCACGACTTGGTGTACGTGTACATCGAGAAGCCGATGTCGCCGCAACACCGCTTCGTCGCCAAGTGGCGCTGGCGCCGGGACGGCACCTGGTCCGAGCCGGTCGCGTTCAGCGACGGCAAGCTGGACGCGTGGCACAGCAACGTGTCGGCGCGCCCCGACGGCAGCGTGCTCGCCACCTACGACGTGGGGCAGGGTGGGGGTGCCACGACCCTCTATGTTGTCGAGGGAAAAGACCGGAAGTTTGGTGGACCCCAGGCCCTCGCCGGGGTCCAGGGCGAGCGCCTGCACTTCGCCCACACCGCCGAGGGGGACTGGCTCACCTGGTTCCTCAAGACCGCGACCTTCCCCCGGCAGGTGTTCGTCACCGGCGGCAAGCCGGGCGCCTGGTCGCCCGCCGCGGAGCTCAGCCAGGGCATGGGGGGCTACCACTACGACCCCTTCGCGGTCACCCTCCCCGGGGGCGACCCGGTGGTGGTGTGGGCCTACGACGGCGGCACCGTGTCGAGCCTCGCCTACTCGGTGCGGCGCGACGGCGCGTGGACGGCGCCGCGGATGCTCGAGCCCGTGGGGCCCGGCAAGGCGGAGTTGCCCTCGGTGAGCGTGGGACCCGACGGGCGCGTCCACGCCGTGTGGGCGCAGGGCGTGGCCGGGAAGACGACCACCTGGCACGCGGAGTTGGCGCCGTGATCCTCGTGGTCGCGAGTGCCCTCTGGGGCTGCGGCGAGCCTGCCGTGGAAGGCGCCGATGCCAACGGTCGCCGAGCGCGGTTGCCTCATGCCTCGGGGCAGGGTGCCGGGTCGTCGCCGCGTTCTCGGCCGCCGGGCCCGGGCTCCGCAGGCGCGGGGGGCGGGGTCGTCGTGGAAGACCCCCGCCAGAGCTGGGATGAGGCGCTCGCCGTCCCGGTCCCCGAGGTGAGCAACCTCCCTCGCTGTCCCGACGACGACGGCGACGGCTACCCCAGCGCGACGGCTTGTCCGGCCACATCGCCAGCGCTCGCCGACTGCGACGACAACCGCGCCGACGTCACCCCCGACACCGAGCGCTGGGTACCCCCCGGCCCCTTCCTGATGGGCTCGGCCAGCACTGCCGCCGGTCGCGACGAGAGCCCCGTGCACGTGGTGACGCTCTCCGGGTTCTGCTTGGACCGCCTCGAGGCCGCCAACGCGGACGGCAGCGCGGTCGACGACATCGCTTGGGCCGACGCCGGCGCGCGGTGCGGCGCCGCCGGCAAGAGCCTGCCGACCGAGGCGCAGTGGGAGAAGGCCGCGCGGGGAGGATGCGAGCTCGGGAGCGACCCCCGGCGCTGCGACGCCGCCGACCTGCGGCCCTACCCCTGGGGCACCGACGCGCCGAGCTGCGCGCAGGGCAACCACCAGCTCGCGGCCAACGGCGTGGCGCTCTGCGTGGGCAAGGTGGAGCCGGCGAACGCGCCCCGCAACACCGGCCCCTACGGGCACGGCAACCTCGCTGGGAACGCCTGGGAGTGGGTCGCCGACGCCTACGCGCCCAACGTGTACCAGCGGGCCACGCCGCGGGTGGATCCCACGGGGCCGAGTTCGGGGTCCGTCCGGGTCTTGCGCGGCGGGGGATGGAACACGTTCCCCACCAACCTGCGGGTCGCCAACCGCTTCACCTCGGTGGTGGCCGGGACCGCGGCGGGCTTCCGCTGCGCCCGGCCCACGGTGCCGGGCACGGCCGACGCGGTCGCGCCGCTCGACATGGTCAGCATCAGCGGCACGGTGACGTCCACCACCCCGATCGCCGGCGTCCAGCTCAACCTCTCGGCCTTCGACGCCGCCGACCTCGACCCGCACACTCGCCGCCCCGCGCCGGGTCGCTCGCCCGCCGCAGAACTGGCCCTGCCGGCCGACGGCGCCACGTCGATCGCGTTTTCCCTACCGGTACCGCGGGGCAGCAGCTACCTCGTCACCGCCGCGCTCGACACCGGGCCACAGCGCAGCACCGGCGGCGCGTACAGGTCCCGCTCGGGAAGCGGCGGCGCGGGGGAAGCACCGGGGCTCGTCCAGGCCGACAGCGACGTGAGCGGCGTCACGGTGGACCTCGCCGTGCGCGCCGCGCCTCGGCGTTGAGGGTGTGGGCGACGAAGACTCGCGTGGCCTCCGCCGCCGCGGCCAGGGTGGGCTCGGCGGTTGGCGCCGCGGCGAGCAACTGCACCCGGCCCCGGAGGGCGAGCAGGATCCCCTCGCGGTTCGGGCAGGCCCAGTCCTGCGCGTGCAGGGGCCAGTTCGCCGCGAGCAGGGCGTCGGCGGCGGCGTAGTGGCCCCGTGAGGCCAGGGCACGCACGGCCGCGTTTCGCGCCTGCTTCACGTTGTAGTAGCGACTGCCCTCGGGGTGGGCGTCGAGCGCCGCCACCGTGGCCGTCAAGGCGGCCGCCATCGCCGCCGCGTCGGGGGCGGCGTCGATCTTCGCGGCCTCGGCGTCGAGCCAGGCCCGGTGGGCGGGGTCCGTGACATCTCGAACGGCCAGGCTCCCGATGGCGCGGGGGCCCGCGAAGGCGCCCACGTCGACGAGGCTGTCGCCGGTGGGAAGGTCCCCCAGCTGGTGCGCTTCGACCTCGACCGGTGCGCGGTCGGCGACGCGGCGGCTGGCCCAGAGGGGGTCGCGCTGGCCCCGACCGGCGGCCAGCGCGTCGAGGGTGCGCTGGCGCTCGGTCGGCGACCAGTAGCCCCAGGGCTCGGAGGGGTAGAAGGGGTCCACCGCGTCGATGTAGGCCTCGACCAGGGCCACCCGCAGTCGGTGACGTCCCTGGAAGTCGCTGAAGTTGTCGAGGTCGAGGTTGCTTAGTTTGGGCGCAGCCACCACCACGTCCACCCCAGCCAGTCCCGCCACGAAGGCGGCCCAGTGGGGCGCCACCTCGCCGCCGCCGGGCGACGGGGCCCGCCTCTCGCCCACGGCAGCGCAGATCTCCCCGTCGCGACGCAGGCCGGCCACGAGGGCCGCCTTGATCGGCTGGCCCGTCGAGGAGCGGGTGCCGATGCCCGCCACCTCGACAGCCGCCGCCTCGTACTGCGCGGCGCACCCCGGCCAGTCGCCCACCATCGCCCGCCCCCGGGCACGGTCACGGCCGATGGTGGCCGCGTGCTGGACCGCGCGCATGCGCACGTCGTCCCAACCCGCCTCGCCGTAGGCGCGGGGATCGTCCAAGAAGCCGGCCAGGCGCGGCCAGGACGGGTCGTTGGCCGGGATCACCAGCGGAGGGGGTTGCGGCGCTCGAGGGGGCGGGGCAGGGCGCAGGTCCTGGGCGCAGGCGACGACCAGGAACAGCAACACCACGGTACCCTAACGCCCCTGGCCGAGGACCCACGACCCATTGCCGGGCCCGTGGGTGCGCGCTTGACGCCCACCGGGCAGCGAGCCATAGTGCGCCCCGACATGCTGGCCACCTGGCTGATCGCGTGCCAGCCCGCGCCGGAACCCGCCTCCTTGTTGTGGATCTCCCTCGACACGGTGGGCGCGCAGTACCTGTCGCTGCACGGGGGCAACGCCGCCACCCCGGTGATCGACGATTTCGCCAAGCGGGCGCAGGTGTACGACCAGGCGTTCACCCACTTCCCGGAGACCTCCATCGCGCACTGGACGATGTTGACGGGGGTGTACCCCGAGGTGCACGGCGACGTGCCCCGGCTCGGCGACAGCGAGTACACCGGCCACACCGCGGCGCAGGTCCTCGCGGCGGCGGGCTACGCCACGGCGGCCTGGACCGAGGGCCCT
>CAYHRZ010000142.1:5002-10646 GCA_964359125.1 uncultured Klebsiella sp.
GTCGGCGCGGCCATTCGCGAGGAGCTGCAGCGCCACGAGCGGGCGACGGGGCTGGATCGAGGTTTCACGAGCGTGCGCAACGCCCAGACCCGGGAAGACCCCGCCCCGGCCTGCGGGGGGCAACTCGGCGACGCGACCGAGTGGGTGAACAGACAGGAAGGCAAGTTCTTCGCCTTCGTCCACTGCTTCGACGCCCACACGCCCTACACGCAGGGCGACCGCCGGGTGGTGCACGACCGCTTGAAATCGCAGTTCGCTGCCGACATGCCGAGCATCTTGCCGATCCGCGACGGCAGGGAGGCGCCGACCCCGGAAGTCCTCCACGACGCCCAACTCTTCTACGAGTTGGAGATCAGCGCGCTCGACGCCGCGCTGGCCCCCTTGCTCGCGGCGGCGCGGGCCGACACGGTCGTGGTCATCACTGCGGACCACGGCGAGAGTTTCACCCCCGAGTACCCGTTCAACCACAGCGGTTCCCTGTTCGACGAAGTGCTCCACGTACCGCTGGTGATTCGCGTGCCGGGCGGCAAGCAGGGGCGTGAGGACCGCGTCGTAGGCCTCGTCGACGTGCTGCCCACGGTACTCGGCGCCTTGCGCGTGCCGCACGGGCAGCCCATGCAGGGCGTCGACCTCGGCACGGGGGCGGCACCCGGGGAGGTGTGGGCCATGACGGATCCCACCTCGACGCGGCAACGCCTCGCTGGGCCGCTGGCGGGGCCGCTGGTCGCACGGCGCACCCCCGGGCTGCTGGTCCTCGGCGGCCAGGACGGCACCGTCAGCTACGACCTCGCCGGCGATCCCCAGCACCAGCGGCCCGTCCCCGCCTCCCTGGACCGCAGCGCGCACGACGAGCGGGTGGCCGCGATGGCCGCCTACCGGAGGGCACCCGCGCCTCGCGCCGGCGTGCTGTCACCCGAGGCGCTCGAGGCACTGGGCTACGTGCACCGGTCCGAGCCAGTACGCTGACACCTAGGGCCCCCCCTGGGGGACAACCTTGACTTTCCAAGACCCAGTGCATAGATGCCGGGTCGCGAGGAACGCAAAGACCCTCCGGGTCCGGACTCGCACCGCGCAAGCCCCACGTTCCAGGGCGGCGCTTACCAAGGACAACCTGTGCATTTCTCTGATTTTGGCTTGAACGCCGCCCTGTTGCGGGGCGTCGAAGACCTCGGCTTTACCTCGCCCACCCCCATCCAGTCGCAGTCGATCCCGGCCGGCCTCGAGGGCCGCGACCTGCTCGCCGCCGCGATGACCGGCAGCGGCAAGACCGCGGCCTTCCTCCTACCCGTGCTCCACCGCCTGCTGGCGAAGCCCCGCGGCACGACCCGGGCGCTCGTCCTCACCCCCACCCGGGAGTTGGCGGCGCAGATCCACGAGCACCTCGAGCTCCTGGCCCGGCACACGGCACTCAAGGGCGCGGCGGTCTTCGGCGGTGTGCCGATGGGGGCGCAGGAGCGCGCGTTCCGCAGCGGCGTCGACGTGGTCATCGCCACGCCCGGTCGCCTCCTGGACCACCTCCGCAGCAACACGCCTCGCTTCGAGAACCTCGAGGTGCTCGTGCTCGACGAGGCCGACCGCATGCTCGACATGGGTTTCTTGCCCGACGTCCGGCGCGTCCTGAGCTTCTTGCCCAAGAAGCGCCAGACGCTGTTCTTCAGCGCGACGATGCCCACGGAGATCCAGCGCCTGTCCAAGGAGATGCTGGTGAACCCCGTGGCGTTCAACATCGAGCGCAAGGCGGCACCGGCCACCGGCGTCACCCAGAAGGTGTTCGCGGTCTCGGCGGAGGGGAAGAGCGCGCTCCTGCTGGAACTGCTCAACCGGGGCGAACTCGGTAGCGTGATCGTCTTCACACGCACCAAGCACCGCACCAACCGGCTCTCCGACTTCCTCGACCGGCACGGCGTGAAGAACGCCCGCATCCACGGCAACCGCAGCCAGGCGCAGCGCATCGACGCGCTGGCGGCCTTCAAGGCGGGAAAGATCCGTGTGCTCTGCGCCACGGACATCGTGGCCCCGGGCATCGACGTGGAGCAACTCGAGCACGTCGTCAACTTCGACGTGCCGCACGTCCCCGAGGATTACATCCACCGCGTGGGCCGGACCGCCCGCGCCGAGGCCACCGGCGAGGCGTTCACCTTCGTGTGTCGCGACGAGGAGTCGGACCTCATCGCCATCGAGCGAGCCATCGGCAAGAAGCTGGAGCGGGTCACCCTGCCCGACTTCGACTACAACGCCCGGCCGGCCGAGCGGCTGGAGATCCCCATCGGCGAGCGCATCGCCGCGATCCGCGCCAAGAAGCAGGAGGACCGTGCGCGCGCCCAGCAGAAGGCGGATCGCCGCGGCGGCAACGCCGGGGGCGGGGGCGGCTTCTACAGCGGCGAGGGACCCCGCGCCGGAGGGGCTCCGGCGCCCACGAACTACCGCACGGGTCGCAACAACCCGAACAGCCGCGGCGGTGGCCCGGGCGGTTGGCGCGGCGGCGGCGCGCAGGGCACCCGCGACGCGGGCGCCGGTGGCGCCTGGGGAAGCTCGTCCCCGGGACGCAGTCCCGCGGGTGGCTGGGGCGGCAACGACTCCCTGCGCGACCGCGCCGACGCGGCGCCCCGCCCCTCCCGCGAAGACGCGGTGGAAGTGAGCCCCGGCATCTGGCGTCGCAAGCCCTAGCGTTCGCGCCGGGGCGTTGGCGAGCTAGAGCTTGATGACGCCCCGGGCCGCGAGGGCCTCCACGACCGCCATCGCACACTCGTCGACCGTGCCGCTGCCGGCCTCGATCACCAACTCGGCGTTCAACGGCTCCTCGTAGGGGGCCGAGATGCCGGTGAACTCGGGGATCTGCCCAGCGCGCGCCTTCTTGTAGAGGCCCTTCGGGTCGCGACCCTCGCACACCTCGATCGAGGCCTTGACGTAGGCCTCGATGAAGGTCCCCTCGGGCATGATCGCCCGCACCTTGTCGCGGTCCTCGCGGTAGGGGCTGATGAAGGCGGTGAGGGTGACGACGCAGCCGTCGGCGAACAGCTTCGCCACCTCGCCGATGCGCCGGATGTTCTCGGTGCGGTCGGCGGGGGAGAAGCCGAGGTCCTTGTTGAGGCCGAAGCGGATGTTGTCGCCGTCGAGCACGTACGCGTTGAAGCCGCGCTCCAGGAGCATCTGCTCCGCGCGGCGGGCGATGGTACTCTTGCCCGAGGCCGACAGCCCCGTCAGCCAGACGACGGCGCCCTTCTGGCCGACGGCCTGTTGCCGCTCCTCGTTGGAAACGATGGCGCCGTGCCAGGTGATGTTGGTGGCCTTCTGGGTCGACATGGAAGCTCCGCTCCGGGGCCGCGCCTCTACCCCCGGTAGCCGACCGCCGCAAGCTGCCCGGGAGCCTCAGGCGCGCCGCCCTCCAGCTACGCCTGGGCGACGTTGCGTCCCACGGTGAGGCCGATGGCGTACACCGTGACCTGGGGATTGACGCCCAGCGAGGTGGGGAACACGCTGGCGTCGGCCACCCACACGTTCTCCGTGCCGTGCACCCGCCCGTCGGGGTCGACCACGCTCACGGCGGGGTCATCGCCCATGCGACAGGTGCCCATGGGGTGCGAGGCGTACATGCCCACCTGGTGCGCGGGGATGTCGTCGGTGATGAGCCGGTCGATGTCGGCCTCGCGCTCGATCACGCCCGGGCCGTGGATGCCCGGCAGCACCGCCTTGGCCCCGGCCGCGAAGTAGATCCGCGCCTTGGTCCGCATCGCCTCCAAGAGGACCCTCCGGTCACGGTCGCCGAGCCAGTACCACAGGCCCGCGCGGGTGACTTCGCCGACCGAGTCTTCGTCGTGCACCACCGCCCCGGCCATGGCGCAGTGCCGCAAGTTGGCCGTCCACTCCACGGCTTGCCGTGGCGGCAGGTTCATCGAGACCCAGGCCTGGTCCGGCGGCGCGGTGAACACCTGCAGCAGGAACCCCTTCTCCCACTGGTCCACGTAGTAGCCCTGAGTGACCCCCGTCCAAGGGCGGATTTCCTGGTCGAACCTGCCGAGTGTGCCGGCAGTGGGGTGCACGTGCAGGTTCTGCCCGATCGGACCCTTCCCGATCCCGTTGGACAGCAGGAGCCTCGGCGTGCCGATGGCGCCGCCCGAGAGCACGACGTGGCGCGCCTCGACCACGAAGGTCCCGGCGGGCTCGTCCAGCGAGGGGTCCAGGGTCACTCCGCTCACGACGACGCCGTGACCGTCCGCGCCCGCACCCGTGCGCACCGCCTCCACCCGGCAGTCGCCCATCGCCGACACCTGCCCGGTGGCGAGGGCGTCGGCGAGGAAGGTGCGGTCGGCGCTCTGCTTCGCGCCCACGTTGCACCCCTGCTGGCACGAGCCGCACCCCACGCAACCCGGGGCCGCCCGCGCCATCCAGGCGCCGGGAAGGCCGAGGGCGTCGGCGCCTGCCTTGAAGATCAGGTTGTTCGTCCGCTGCACCGCGGGCGGGTTCACCGCCACCCCGAGGCGCGCCCAGGTGCGGTCGAAACACTGGTTCATCCACGCGTCGGTGAAGTGGTGGCAACCGTGCCGCTCCCGCCAGTCCGCCAGCACGGTGCCGGGCGTGCGGAAACAGATGGCGCTGTTGATCAGCGTGCTCCCACCGACGCCGCGCCCGCCCGGGAGCACCATCACACAGTTTCCCTGCGTGGCCCGGGTGCCCCGGCCCGCGTAGAGGTTGCGCCATGCCCAGGTGGAGCGGTGCTTGAACGCCGAGGGCACCCAGTGGCTGCCCTCCTCGATCACCGCCACGGTGAGCCCGCGCTCCGCCATCGCCACCGCGGTGGCGCTGCCCCCGGCGCCCGCGCCGACCACCACCACGTCGACGTGGACACGCTCTTCGGGCGCGTAGTCCGACGCGCCCCGCTTGCCGGGGACGAAGGCGGGCACGGCGGCGACGCCCTACGCCGCGCCGGCGTGGCACTCGGCTTCCCAGCCGATCGCCGCGCGCACCTGGGGCGCGTTCATGTAGGCCCAGCCCACGCAGGTCTTGAGCACCTCGTAGGCCATCCGCCGCGGCACGTTGCCGTGGTCGGCCCACTCGGCGAGCGCCTCCTCGCGGGCCAGCGGCTCGAGGTGGGTGAAGCGCGCGCCGTGGGTGGCCACGCTGGCGTACTCGATCCCGCGCAAGAGGTGCCGGAAGACGGGCGCCACGACGTGGTCGAGGTCCTCCACCAGGAGGCGATCCAACTCCCCGGCGACGTCGATCGCCGAACCGGGCACCCCGATCGGGTTGCCCGGCGGGAAGAAGGCGCTGGCCAGCGCGGCCACGATCTCCACCTCGGCGGCCGACAGGAGCTGCCGCCCGGGCGCAGGCGCGGGCAGGTGGGCGAGCACGCCCCCCGCGCCCACGGCGGTGCAGGCGGCGGTCGCGGCGAGGACTTGGCGGCGCGTGATCATGATCTAAAAATACTGACTGGTCGGTCAATCGTCTAGGGGCAGGTGCGAAAAACTTTTCGCACCCCCTGCCAGTCGCACCAGACCTGGCATGAATAGACGGTACAACCAACGTCATTCTCTACTCGCGCCGGGGCCCCCACAGCGTCACCCCCCCGTCGCGCCCCTCCAGCGTCCAACCTGCCACCGGCTCCCCCCGCCCCATCGATGCCACCCCGGGGCAACCACGCCCCCGG
>CAYHRZ010000143.1:0-10624 GCA_964359125.1 uncultured Klebsiella sp.
GTTTCTGGCCACCCAGCAGTTGCCGCGGCACGTCGCGATGATCATCGACGGCAAGGCTGTCGCTGCCGAGGTGATCGCCTCGTTGCGAGCCCGCGTGGCCGCGCTGCCTCGTCCCCCGGGGCTGGCGGTGGTGCTCGTGGGCGACGACCCCGCCAGCGCCGTGTACGTCCGCAACAAGACCCGCACCGCCGAGGGGCTGGGGCTCGGTCACTGGCAGCACACCCTGCCCGCGTCGACCACCGAGGCGGAGCTGTTGGCCGAGGTCCGGCGCCTCGCGGAGGACCCGCTGGTCGACGGCATCCTCGTGCAGTTCCCCGTCCCCGCGCACATCGACCGCCAGCGCGTGATCGACACCATCCCGCCCGCGAAAGACGTCGACGGGCTGCACCCCCTCAACGCCGGTCTCCTGGCCACCCGGCGCGACGGCTTCGTGCCGTGTACGCCCCTGGGCTGCGCGGAATTGTTGCGGCGGACTGGGGTGGACCTGCGCGGTGCCGAGGTGGTGGTGGTGGGGCGGAGCGACCTGGTGGGTCGCCCGGTCGCTCGGCTGCTGGAGCACGCCGACGCCACCGTGACGGTGTGCCACTCGCGCAGCCGCGACCTCGCGACCCACGTGGGCCGGGCCGACGTGGTGGTGGCGGCGGTGGGCATCCCCGGGACGGTGAAGGGGGCGTGGATCAAGCCCGGCGCGGTGGTGATCGACGTGGGCATCAACCGTGGCGCCGACGGGAAGCTGGTGGGCGACGTGGAGTTCGGCCTCGCGCGGGAGCGGGCGGGGTGGATCACGCCGGTCCCGGGTGGCGTGGGGCCGATGACGATCGCGATGCTGATGGCCAACACGGTCACCAGCGCCGAGCGACGGCTGGCGCGATAGACAGCCGCGCCTCCCGAGCCGCGCCATGCCCGTCCGCCGCACGCCGTTCCACGAGTACCACCGCGACGCGGGAGCCAAGCTCATCGACTTCGGCGGGTGGGAGATGCCGGTGTCGTACGCGGGCATCCTGGAGGAGCACGCGGCGTGCCGCGAGCGGGTGGGGTGCTTCGACGTGTCGCACATGGGCGAGGTTCGCTTCCGCGGCCCGCGAGCCATCGACGCGGTGAACCTGCTCGTCACCAACGACGTGAGCAAGTTGGCGATCGACCAGGCGATGTACACCGCGATGTGCAACGAGCGCGGCGGCATCGTCGACGACCTCATCGTCTACAAACTCGCCGAAGAAGATGTCCTCATCTGCGTCAACGCGGCGAACCGGGCGAAGGACTACGCGTGGATGGTGGCGCACAACCCGCTGGGGGTCAGCCTCGAGAACCAGAGCGACCAGTGGGCACAATTGGCCATCCAGGGGCGCCACGCCATCGCGCTGGGCGAGGCGCTGCTGGGCCGGTCGTTGGCGGACGTGAAGAACTACTGGTTTACCCAGGGTAGTTTCGCGGGCGTGGAGGGCTGTATCGTGGCGCGGACGGGCTACACCGGCGAAGACGGCTTCGAGGTATTCCTGCCGGCCGGCGCCGCCGACATCGTGTGGAACGCCGTCCACGACGAGGGTGCGAAGTACGGCATCGCCAACATCGGCCTGGGCGCGCGCGACACCCTGCGCCTGGAGATGAAGTACTGCCTCTACGGCAACGACATCACCGACGACACCTCGCCGCTCGAAGCGGGCCTCGGCTGGGTCACCAAGCTGGAGAAGGGCGACTTCGTAGGTCGCGACGCGCTTTTGCGGCAGAAGGAAGCGGGTATCTCGCGGCGGCTGGTGGGGCTGGAGGTGGCCGACCGCATCGCCCGGCAGCACTACCCGGTGCTGAGCAGCGGCCAGGTGGTCGGCGAGGTGACCAGCGGCACCCGGGCGCCGTCGCTCGGCAAGAACATCGCCATCGCCTACGTGCCCGCCGAGCTGAGCAAGGTCGGCACCGCCCTCGAAGTCGACGTGCGCGGCAAGCTTGCCCCGGCCGTCGTCGTCAAGACCCCCTTCTACACCCGTCCCTACTGAGGAATCCCATGGCCTACCCCGCAGACCGCAAGTACACCGCCGAGCACGAGTGGGTGATGACCGACGGCAACGTGGCCAAAGTCGGCATCAGCCACCACGCCCAGGACGCGCTGGGCGAGATCGTCCACGTGGAACTTCCCAGCGTGGGCAAGAAGGTGAAGAAGGGCGACAGCGCCGCCGAGGTGGAGTCGGTCAAGGCGGTGAGCGACGTGTACAGCCCGGTGTCGGGCACCATCGTCGCCGTCAACGAGGCCCTCGACGGCCACGAGTCCGCCCTCAACAGTGACCCCCACGGCGAGGGGTGGTTGTTCCAGGTGGAGATGAGCAACCCGGGCGAGCTCGAGGGCATGATGGACGCCGAGGCCTACGCGGTACACGCGGGGGACTAGTTCGGCGTTCGCAGGGGCATCGCGCCGCCACGGCCGCTGTGACGATGGTCGCACGCCACTACGGCGCCGGCCACGTCCAGCTGTACACGGCGGTGGCGGTGGTGACAACCAGGCCCGTGGCGTCGTAACTCCTGTGTGCGCTCACGATGCCGCTGTCGTCGATGTCGAGGGGGTACTCGGTGAGGTCCCCCGTCGCGACGTCGTAGGCCAGGACCGACCGGTCGCCGCCCACGTAGAGCGTGCTGCCGCCGACGTTCCCAGCCAGTCCCCCGGTGGGCAGGCCCGAGGCGACGGCGTAGGCGACGTCTTCCCCGTCGGCCACCAGCCACAGCGTCCCGTCCACGTCGGTGGCCCAGCAGGTTTCCCCCTCGGGCCGGAAGATCCAGAGCAGCGGCGACGCGTAGCCCTCGCCCACGGTGGCCACGGTGCCGCCGCTGGCCTTCACGGTGTAGATCGCCACCGCGCGGGTGGCCGGGTCGGTGCCGGCGAAGCTCAGGCGATCCCCCTGGTCGGTGGGGAACAGGTCCAGCGCCCCCGGCGCGTAGCTCTCGGGGCCGGTGATGGCGGTGCCCGCGGCGACGTCGAAGATGTTGGTGCCGTCGCTGACGTAGGCCCCGCCCTCGCCACCGGGGGACAAGGTCCCCGGGTTGTCGTGCGCGAGGACCAGTGTGGCCTCCCCGTCCCAGCGGTACACCCCCGCCCCGGCCGCGCTCGCGTAGACCACCCCTTCCGCGGGCTCCACCGCGTCGACGAGGGTGCCCAGTCCGTCGAGCAGCAACGCTGCGGGGAGGCGCTCCGAGAGCGCGGTGTCGGCGGTGTCGCCGGTGTCTGGGGTGGCGCTGGTGTCGGCGGTGTCGGGGTCGGCGGTGTGGGGGCGGTCGTCGACGGTCGCCGTGCAAGCGAGGAGCACGAGGAACATGGTCGATGCTAGCGCACCCGCGCCCCTACCGCGACGGAAGCTGGCCGCGCCATGCAGGGCGCTGGAGGGAAGTTCCCCCGGTGCGATGAAGGGCGCCGGCACGTCCCCGGAGGCCGGCACGCTCCGGGTTGCCGCGACCGTCCGACGCTGCTCGCCCTCCTCGCCCCCCGCCACCGCGAGCTACCACTTGCTCGGGTCGTCGTAAGGCACGTCGAAGCCGAGGACGACGAGGACCTGGCCGACCTCGAGGCCATCGACCTGGTACCTGGAGTCGGACCAGATCCACTCGGGGAGGCCGTCGCCGTCGAGGTCCTCGATGTCCTCCAGCGTGTAGTCGCCGTCGTCCATGCACGCGGCGGCGAGCTCGGACTTGTCGGCGATGCCGCCCAAGGGGAGGTCGGAGACGCGGTAGAGACAGGTGCCGCCGTACCGCATCGCGAGCCAGCGGTCGTCGATGGAAGCCGGGGCGAAGTAGGCACCCTGGAACTCGGTGGATGCCCCCGCCGGGGAGTCGTCCAGGCTGGCGAGGCGCCGGAGCACCAGGTCGTCGAGGGCACGTTCGCCCGGGTCGTGCAGGTCGACCAGGGCGAGCGAGGACTCGGGCTCGCTGCCATCGCCCGGCGAGTGGAAGAGCACCACGTCGGTGTAGCCGTCGCCGTCGGCGTCGGTGGCGCGGTCGGTGGGGAGGAGCTCGTAGATCCGCGGCGGATACCAGTCCGACTGGGCGGTGCTCCCGCAGGTGGGCTCCAGGAGGTCGTTGATCGTGGCGGTGGCGGTGGCGGCGGCGCTGAACTCGTCGCCGCCCAGTAGCGAGACGCCCCCCGATTCTTCGCAGTCATACTGGAACAGGAGGTCGCCGAGGCCGTCGCCGTCGACGTCGGGTACCAGTTGCGGCGAGCCGATGGGCGAGCCGACGCCGTCGTCGCGACGCACCACGTGGGGGAAGGTGTCGGCGATCTCGCGGCCGTTGCTGTTCACCAGAGCTGGCCCGCCGACGAGGTAGTACTCACCGCTGCCGTCCCACTTGCCGAGGGAGAACAGCGCGTCGGCGCCCCCGTCGCCGTCCAGGTCGACGCCGGCGTCGATCATCGTGGCGCTGTCGTGGACCTCGTAGTCAGTCACCTGCACCATCGCGTCGGCCAGGTCCCAGAGGTACGTGACGCCGCACAGGCGGTCGGGCACCGGGCCGAGGGTGAGGAGGTAGGCCCCGGGGGGATCCAGGCTGGGCTCCCACCGCTGCCAGAGGTCGCTGATGCCATCTCCATCGACGTCGCCGGCGGGCCAGCCCGTGCCGTCTTCCTCGTCCCACCAGCCTGCCCAGTCCGCGGGACTCGGGGCCGCGGAGTCCCGGAGCTTGGGGCCACCGCCGAGCCCCGAGACACGCCCCAGGGGGCCCCAGGTGTACCACGTGAGCCATGCATCACCACCTGCCGACGCCGGGGAGGCTGGGGCGACGGCGCGCGTGTCCAGGTGGTCCTCGTCGCCGGTAATCGTGACCCAGGCCGACAGCTCTGGCCCCAGCACCTCCGCGCAGGCACCCGGCGGGATCGTCTCGCCGTCGCAGTCCTGGTCGAGCCCATCGCAGGCGTCGGGCGCGCCCGGGTACACGTGGGCGCGGGCGTCGTCGCAGTCGTCGCCGCCGTGGTTCACGTCGGTGTAGCCGTCGCCGTCGTCGTCGGGGCCGTCCTCGGCGGCGCTGTCCGAGTCGTCGCAGGGCTCGCCGGAGTCGGGCGGCTCGTCGCTGTCGCCCGTGTGGGCCGGGGAGTCGCTGTCGGGCTTCCCGGTGTCGGTGCCCGAGTCCCGTATTCCGGAGTCGCCTCCGGAGTCGGTGCCGGCAGCGCTGTCCTTGCCGACCACGACGTCGGCCCCCGGCGCGCAGCCGCCCGCGCAGGTCAGGGCGAGGAGCGTCACCACTCGAGCACCCCGCGCCAGGATCCCGCGCCGGCGGTGCCCACCACCAGCCAGGACTCCACGTCGTCGCCCACCGCGAGGCCCGGCTCGCTCCAGGCGCCGTCGACCGGGATCCCCGTGGGTGGCATGGAGCTCAGCTCCACCAGGTTCCACGTGGAGGCCTGGCGCTCCGCCAGCATCGGCCAGGGGTAGGAACAGGTGGAGCCGTAGGCCTCCGACCCGAGCCGGTCGTGCCCGCACTGGAGCCAGGTCTCCCGGCTGAGCTGGGGGAGGATCGCGAGCAGGTCGCTCACCTGGGGGTGCGGCACCACGTCGGCGACGTTGTACTCGTGCTCCGCCGGGTCCACGAGCACGGTGGTGGCGCCGGTGGCGAGTTCGAGCACGCAGGCGCCCCCGCCGCGGCGGTACGCCCCCGACGACGTCCGCGGGTCGCGGTAGTAGCTGCCGAAGATGTACGCCTCGCCGGCCCAGGGTGCCACGCTCGCGCCGGCGACGTTGCGGCCGTCGATGCCGCACTCGCCCGCGTCGTAGGGCTCGTAGTCCTTCCGCAGGGGAATCCACTCCCAGGTGGCGTCGAGGCCGCCGGTGCCGTCCGGGCCGACCAGGACGCGGGCCACGGCGCAGGGCGACCAGTCGGTGCCGGAGCCGTCGTCGACGTAGGTCGTGTCGTTCGCGCTCACCACGTAGAGCAGGTCGAGCAGGAAGTCGTCGGGGTAGCCGTCGAGGTCGGCGTCGTCGACCACGCCGTCGAGGTCGAGGTCGTAGGCGTAGCTGTCCACGCCCGGGTGCACGTGCTGGACGTGGCCGTGCTCGTAGGCGGCCGTCTCGTCGCAGGTGCCGGTGGTGGTGCCCACGGTGTAGCTGCCGTCGAAGGGGACCGGCAGCCAGGCCTCAGTACCGCCGACATCGGCGTAGGAGACGCCGCCGGAGAGGGTGGCGTAAAGCCCGCCGGTGGTGGTGACGGTGGAGGTGCCGTCGGTCACGGAGGTGGGGCGGAAGAGCACCACGGCGGTAGTGGCGTCGAGGGGGCGCACGGTGGCGGGGTTGCCGAACGAGGGATCGGCCACGTGGTCGAGGTCCCAGGCGAAGGGGCTTGGCTTCAGCGTGTCCATCGCTTCGATACTGTTGGTCGTGGACTCGAGGTCGAGGCACAGGCGCTGCTGCGGCACAACGTCGTCCATGTTGAACACCGGCTTTCCGGCGCCGTCCAGGTACGCCCCCGCCGCGAAGCTCCACGCCCAGCCCAGGCCGAGGTCGGCGTAGCGCAGCACGCCCCCCGCGTGGGGGTAGGGGTCGGCGAACGACACCGACTGGTCGCGCAGCGCCACCCACACGCTGCCGTCGAGCCCCACGTCCACGCCCGCGCCGCCACCGGTGAAGCCGTCGTTCCAGAGGCAGTCCACCTCGCTGCTGTTCGGGCTCGCCGAGGACTGCGGGTAGGTGGCCGGGTCGAGGTACGCGAGGCCGTGGTCCCCGAGGGACTGGAAGATCTCCCCGGCGGGCGTCACCGCCACCTCGAGGACCTGCATCGTCTGGTAGGTGCCGCGCTCGGCGGGGTCCACGCCGGGCCAGAACAGCCAGGCCGTCTCCTCCTCGCTGTCGATCCCGGGCAACCCGCCGCCGTCGGTCCAGGTGGCGTCGAGCCCGGAGACGAGCCACGAGTTGAACTTCGTCGAGACGACGGCGAGCCCCCCCACCACCGGGAAACCCGGCTCGATCCAGGTGGTGTCGATGCCGGTGCCGGGCGCGGAGCGGGCGGGGAACACGTCGGGCACGCCGACGATCGACTGTCCCAGCCACGACGCGGTGACGTCGCTGTTGCCCTGGCGCACGCCCTCGCGCGCGTCGAGGTCGTGGATGCTCGTGGTCACGCCGTCCTCGTCGTTGACGGGGGTCCAGGGGATGCCGAGGCCCAGGTCCTCCAGGGCCACCCGGTACATCCGGTCGATGGCGTAGAAGTCGCTGCCCGCGGCCCCCGCGTTGGCGAAGAGGTACCCGCCGCCCTGGTCCATGCCCACGCCGGTGAGTTGCCTCGCGCCGATGCTCGGCAGCTCGGCCACGGTGGCCACGCGGTCGTAGGTGTAGGCCAAGCCCGCGGTGTCGTCGAGCACGAGCGCGTCGATGCCGGGATCGACCACCGTGCAGGGCTCGTAGAGGCCGTCGGCGTCGGTGTCGAGCGGCAGGTAGCTCGCGTCGGCCACGTAGACGGTGGTGTCGAGGAAACGGAGGTCCCGCTGGAGGTCGCGCACGTCGATGCCCTCCGAGCCCGAGACCGCCTGGCAGGCGGCCGAGGTGGCGCCCGAGCAGTCCATGCCGCCCGAGGGCAGCTCGCAGGCGTACAGGCCCGGCCCGCCGTCCTGCCGCGCGGCGTAGCCCACCACCAGGGCGGGGTCGCCGGTGGGCTGCACGTCGACCCGCAGCACGGCGGAGACCGGCTGCGCGGGCAGCAGGTCGCCGGTGTGCGCGAGCGGGCACGTTTCCCCGGTCGCGCCGTCGTACACGCTCACGCCCAGCGCCTCCGGGTCGGCGTTGCCGACGTAGATCACCTCGCCGGCGACGAACCAGTCGCCTTGCAAGAGCCGCCCGCCGGAGGCGATCCACTCGGTCGCCGTCGACTCCTCGCTCTCGGGGCACTGGGACAAGAACGACAGGCCCGCCACGTCGTCCTCCGGCGGGTAGTCGGGGCCTGGGATGCCGTCGTGATCCCAGTCGGCGCTGAAGCTGTCGGCCACCACGCTCCAGTTGTTACCCCGGTCGCCGGAGTACCACAGGCCCCCACCCACGTTGTCTTCCCCCCGCTGCGCGTCGCCGGTGAGCACGTAGAGCGCGCTCCCCCCGGCCTCGGCGAGGATGTCGGCCACGGCCATCGTGCCCCCGGTCGCGAGGGTGGCCTCGCCGGTGCCGAAGGCGGTGCGCCAGCCCAGGGTCGTGGCGTCCCAGCGGGCCACGCCGGCCACGTCGCTGCCCATGTAGCCGTAGGCGGTCTCGTCGGTGCGCACCACCGTCGTCGTCCACCCGCCGCCGGGGGTCCGCGTGTCGTGCCAGTCGATGCTCAGCTCGGGACCGGGCGGGAAGGCGAGGTCGGCGTTCTGCACGACGAACCAGTCGAGCAACACGAAGCCGGTGGCGGGGCAGTCGACGGAGATCGACTTCAGCACGTGGGGCACCGCGATCTCGCCGATCGGGATCCACGCCGTGTCGGCGCCGCTGGGCAGGGTGCCGGGGTTGGGTGTCGAGCCGGGCGATCCCGCGGGGCCCGTGTGGAGGGTGACCGCGCAGGCCGGGCCGCCTGCCGCCTCGATGTCGACCATCACGCCCGAGTAGCCAGTGGTGCGCAGCAGGTTGAAGGTGCGCTTGGCGCTGCTGTCGCCCGCCGCGGCGTCGCCCACGCGGAGGTTGCCAGCGGGGAAAGTGACCGTGCCCGTCGTGGTCCAGGTCCCCGCGGAGAAGAAGCCGACGCCCAGGAAACGCCGCAGCGCGTCGCGGTCGTCGCAGTCGGGGTCCTGCCCGTCGCCGACGACCTCGAGCTCGGTGGGGTTCACCGCCGGGTCGGCGTCGTCGCAGTCGAGGCCGGGAGGCGCCGCGTAGCCGTCACCGTCGTTGTCGACGGCCCGTGCCGTGTGCTCGGCAGCAGCGTCAGGATGGCCAGTGCGGCAATTTGCCTCAGGGGCGGGGTCCGCATCAGGGCTCCGGTGGTGACGACGCCAGAGTACCACGGGTCGCGACGGCCGAGCACGGTGGCCTGGTCGCGCGCGCGGTGAATCGCGCCACCACGTCCCCGCTGACCGGCACGTCCCCGCTGGCCGGCACGTCCCCGGAGGCCGGCACGTCACGCGCCCTAGGCCCCCACCCCCGCCCACCCCCGCTCCGTCTCCACCCGCAGCGCGTCGTGGTCCCCGTCGTTGCGGATCACGGCTGTCGCCAGCTTCTCCTTCTCGGCGAGCGGCAGTTGCGCGGCCAGCCACCGCTCCACGGTGGCGGCGTCGAATCCCTCGCGGGCCGCCAGGCGCGCGGCCTGCACTTCGCGACGGCACGACACCACGAGGAGGCGGTCGTAGCGGCGGTAGCTGCCGGTCTCGACCATCAGGGCCGCCTCGACGACCACGGCCGCAGCACCCTCGGCCTGCCGCTCGGCCAGCCACCGCTCCATCACCGCCCAGATGCGCGGGTGGGTGATCGCCTCCAGCGCCCGGCGGGCGTCGACGTCGCGCATCACGATGGCGCCCAGTGCCTTGCGGTCGAGGGCGCCCGCGCTGACCACCGCGGGCCAGCGGGCAGCGATCTCGGCCAGGGCCTCGCTGCCTGGGGCCACGATCTCGCGGCCGACCTGGTCCAGGTCCAGGACGGGGACGCCGCGCCCGCGCAGGATCTCGGCCACCGTGGACTTGCCACAGGCGATGCCGCCGGTGAGGCCGACGGTGATCACGGCGAGGTCGCGGGCGGGGGCGGCACCGGCTCGGTCGCGGCCGCCGGGGAGGGCGTCCCGGCGGGGCTGGGCGGCGGCGTCGGTGGCGCGGCTGGCAAGCGGGCGATCGCGGCCTCCAACCGCTTGCGCTGTCCCTTGGAGAGCTCGAGGGCTCGCGCTGCCTCGACCTGCGCCCGGGCCGTTTCCACCTCCAGGTCGGCGAGCATCTCGGCGCAGAGCGCCGCGGTGTTGGTGTAGGTCAACGCCGAGCGACATGCCTCGGGTACACGCACGAACAACTCGGCGAGCACCACCCGCGACTCCAGCTCCTCGGTCGTCCCTGCGGTCGCGACACGCTGCACCCGCGTTGCCCGTCGCACCTCGCCCCGGACGTAGCGCGCCGCGTAGAGCCGCTCCGGGCCCTCCTCGCTGCCGAGGTCCACCAGGTAGTCGCCCAGGCCCTTGGGCGGAGCCTGGGTGAGGTCCCCCGACTGGCCGTCGACGGCGAGGGCCGCGGCCGCCCACAACAGGAGGGGAGTGATCAAGCTCAGCTCTCGAACTTCTCGATGTAGCGGAAGATGGTGCGCGGGTCTACGTCCAGGACACGCGCGGTCTGCGCCTTGTTCCAGCCGTTCTGGTCCAGGGCGCGCCGGATGTAGTCCATCTTGAACTCTTCCTCGGCGTCGGCGAGCTTCTTCACCTCCGCCCCCGGGGTGGCGACGTTGATGTCTAGGTCGTCGGGGCCGAGTTGCTGGCGGTCCGTCATGATCACCGCCTTCTTGATGCGGTTCTCCAACTCCCGCACGTTGCCGGGCCAGTGGTGCGAGCGGATGAGGTTCAGCGCCCCGGCCGAGAACCCCCGCGCGCGGCTGCCGTACTGCTCAGCGTACTTCGTGAGGAGGAACTGGGCGATTTGGAGGACGTCGTCGCCTCGGTTGCGGAGAGGAGGCAGCTCCAGCGTGACCTCCGCGAGGCGGTAGAACAGGTCCTCGCGGAAGTTTCCGGCGGC